>JAFNXT010000253.1 GCA_017378975.1 Oscillospiraceae bacterium | reverse complement strand
GGGGCGAGCCCCCGCCCTACGGTCGTGTGGGTGCGGAGGGGTGACGTTTTCTCTCTTAGTCGTCTGCGGCGACAGCTCCCTTGTGAGAGGTGCCCACACAGTGGGTGATCTGTTTTTCGCTCCGCGAAAAACAGCGGCGGGGGCGAGCCCCCGCCCTACGGTCGTGTGGGTGCGGATCTGCGTGGGGGTTGGTGATCGGTTCCTGTTTATGGAAGGTATTGAGGGTTTTTTCGGTAAAGATGAAAATAGGAATAGCATTATCGATTTATCTGTGTTATAATATCATGTAAGACTGGGTAAGTGCGGCGATTTTGCGCCGGGACTTTAGGAGGCGTGACTTGATGATGACAGAGCGGATCCCTCAGAGCGTCAGGGGGGCGATATATCTGGCCCATTGTGCCCTTCATGGGAAGAAAGCGCAGCCGGAGCGGCTGGAGGGCATGGATCTTGGGGAACTGTTCCTGCTGGCAAAGTCCCACTCTATGGAGGCAATGGCCGCCGCCGCCCTGGAGGGTGTGGCAGCACCGGAGGTCTGGGCCGTCTGGAAGGAGGCCCGGGAGCGGGCGTTGCGCCGGAACCTTCTTTTGACCATCGAGCGTCAGCAGATCTGTGCCGCCATGGAGCGGATGGGGATCTGGTATGTGCCCCTGAAGGGCAGTGTGCTCAAGGATCTGTATCCCCGGATGGAGATGCGGCAGATGACCGATCAGGATATCCTGTTCGACACCACCCGTCGGGAGGAGATGCGTGAGTATATGCTGGCCAGAGGGTATGACCCCAAGGGCCATCATGACACTCATCATGACATCTACCACAAAGATCCCGTGTATAACATGGAGCTCCATCACACCCTGTTCGAGCTCCACTGCGATCTGCGGATGGTGGAGTATTATCAGGATGTGAAGTCCCGGCTGATCCAGGACAAGCCCGGATCCTTCGGTTATCATTTCTCTGACGAGGATCATTACATCTACATGACCGCCCATGCCTTCAAGCATTATTCCGATCACGGTGTGGGTCTGCGGTCCTTCGTGGATGTGTACGTATATGAGCAGAAGAAGGGCACTTCCATGGACTGGGCCTACATCGAGGCGGAATGTGAGAAGCTGGGGATGGCAGAGTATGAACGCACCTGCCGGACCATCGCCCGGAAGCTTCTGGCCGGGGAGACAGTGGAAGAGCTGACGATGGAGGAGCTGGAGATGCTCCGGTTCTGCACGGCCTCCGGCACCCACGGGTCCGAGCAGGGCTTCATCGGTCATGAGCTCCGGAAGATCCAGAGCTCCGGCGGTAAGGTCACCTTCGGATCGAAGGTGCGGTATTTGTGGAAACGGCTGTTCCCCAGTGTGGAATGGATGAAGAAGAAGGATCGGCGGCTCAGAGAGCATCCCTGGCTGATCCCCTTCGCCTGGATCGCCCGGTTGTTCCGGGGCGTGTTCAGGAAGGGTGGACATACGGCCAAGGAGCTTCGGTATGTGATGGATACGGAGGATGTTTGAGCGGGGGACACCCCCCTCGGTCACCTTCGGTGACAGCTCCCCCAAGGGGGGGGAGCCAAGGCTCCGGACGACTATGGTGACGGCGGAGCAGGAAGGAGGAGATGGCGTGGAGAAGTTCATAGATATCCACTGTCATCTGCTCCACGGTGTGGATGACGGAGCGACGGATCTGGAGGATGCCAAGGCGCTCCTGCGGATGGCTTGGGAGGACGGAGTCGGCACGGTGGTGCTGACGCCTCATTACCGGGGGCGGTTCCGGCAGAACACGCCGGAAGATCTGGCCCGGGCGCTGGCGGAGCTGGAGCGATGCAAGCCCGAAGGCATGGAGCTGTTCCTCGGGAACGAGGTGAGCTTCGAGCCGGACGTTTCCGAAAAGCTTCGGGAAGGCCGGGTCCTGACGCTGGCCGGTGGGCCCTATGTTTTGCTGGAGTTCTCCGTCCTGTCCACGGCGGCGCAGGTGCTGGCTGGGGTGGAGGAGATCCTCAGCGGTGGGATGATCCCGGTGATCGCCCACGCGGAGCGGTATCCCGTGTTCCTGAAGGACCGGCGGCTGGTGGGCACGGTGCTCCATTTGGGCGCATTGATCCAGATCAACGCCGAAAGCATCATGGGAGAAGACGGACTGGCGGTGAAATGGTTCTGCCGGCGGCTTTTGAAGCACAGGTGCGTCCATTTCGTGGCATCCGATGCCCACGATCAGATCCATCGGACGCCCCGGTTGGGGGATTGCTACCGGCTGGTCCGGGAGAGATACGGAAAAGAGTATGCCGACGCGCTGTTTCGGGAGAATGCCCGGGTGGTGCTGTCACAATGACAGGATGTAGGTGCCCATGGAGATCATGACTGAGGAAAAAGTGAATAATTCTGCCACGGCAGTCCAGATCCCTCGGGTCAGCCGGGGGTATCTGGTGGGGAAGTGGTGCTTCGACCGGATCTCGTCATTGCTGGCCAGTATCTTGTTGCTGGTCCCCATGGCGGTGCTGGCGCTGGTCGTGGTGATCATGGATCCCGGCGCGCCGATCTATGTCCAGACCCGGGTCGGCAAGGACGGCAAGCCTTTGCGGCTGTACAAGTTCCGCAGTATGAAGCGCGGCGCGGACCATCTGGAGCAGATGCTGACGCCGGAACAGCTGGAGGAGTACCACAGAGAGTATAAGCTGGCGGACGATCCCCGGCTGTTGGGCTATCAGAAGCCCGGTGATTCCAAAAAGTGCTTCGGTGCGGTGCTCCGCAGGACTTCCATGGACGAGCTGCCTCAGATCCTGTTCAACATCCTGATCCGGGGCGATATGTCGGTGGTGGGTCCCCGGCCCATCCTGCCGGAGGAGCTGGCGGGGAATTACACCCCCGAGGAGCAGGCGATCCTGCTCAGCGCCAAGCCCGGTCTCACCGGCTACTGGCAGGCCTACGCCCGGAACAACGCGGTCTACGCCAACAGAGAGCGGCAGGCCATGGAGCTTTATTACGTACGCAACCGGTCTTTCAGGCTGGATATCAAGATCATCCTGCACACCGTGGTCTCCGTACTGCGGAAAGACGGGGCGAAATGAGGTAACATATGCTGACACCCAATATCGATCTGAATGGGAAGACCATCCTCGTCACCGGCGCCGCCGGATTCATCGGCGCGGAGCTGGTGCGGGTCCTGCTGTCGACTCTGGACGGGGCCACCATCGTGGGACTGGACAACGTCAATCCCTATTACGATGTGGCGATCAAGGAATACCGTCTGGAGAAGCTCCAGACTCTGGCCCGGGAGCGTGTGGGCTGTCAGTGGCATTTCCACCGGGGCAATATCGCAGACAAGGCACTGGTGGAGGAGCTGTTCACCAAGTACGGATTCGATGTGGTGGTGAATCTTGCCGCGCAGGCCGGCGTTCGCTGGTCCATCGACCATCCTGACGATTACATCGAGGCCAATATCATCGGCTTCTACAATATATTGGAGGCTTGCCGCCATCATCCGGTGGCGCATCTGGTCTACGCCTCCAGCTCCAGCGTCTACGGCTCCAACAAGAAGATCCCCTACTCCACCGAGGACAAGGTGGACGATCCCGTGAGCCTGTATGCCGCCACCAAAAAGTCCAACGAGCTCATGGCCCACGCCTATTCCAAGCTCTACGACATCCCCTCCACGGGCCTGCGGTTCTTCACCGTGTACGGTCCTGCCGGACGGCCGGATATGGCGTATTTCAGCTTCACCAATAAATTGCGCAGGGGCGAGAAGATCCAGATCTTCAACTACGGCAACTGCAAGCGGGATTTCACCTACGTCGATGACATCGTCGAGGGCGTGAAGCGGGTGATGATGAACGCGCCGGAGCGGCAGACAGGCGAGGACGGCCTGCCGGTGCCCCCCTATCGGGTCTACAACATCGGCAACAGCGCTCCGGAGAACCTGCTGGATTTCGTGGACATCCTCCAGCAGGAGCTGGTGGCCGCCGGTGTGTTGCCGGAAAGCTACGATTTCGAGGCGCACAAGGAGCTGGTGCCCATGCAGCCCGGTGACGTGCCGGTGACTTATGCCGATACCTCCCGGTTGGAGGAGGATCTGGGCTTCCGGCCTGCCACGCCCCTCAGAGAGGGCTTGCGCAGGTTCGCCCGGTGGTACAAAGAATTCTATCTGTAAGGAAGAGGTCTGCGGAATGAAGAAGTATACGATCGCGGTGGCCGGTACCGGCTATGTGGGTCTGTCCATCGCAACCCTGCTGGCACAGCATCATAAGGTCTACGCCGTAGACATCGTCCCGGAGAAGGTCCGGATGATCAACGAGAAGCTCTCTCCCATCAAGGACGATTACATCGAAGCTTATCTGGAGGCCCGGGAGCTGGATCTGACTGCCACGCTGGACGGCGCGGCGGCCTATGCGCAGGCGGACTTCGTGGTGATCGCGGCGCCCACCAATTACGATCCCAAGAAGAATTATTTCGATACCTCCGCCGTGGAGGCCGTGATCCGAATGGTCATGGAGGTCAATCCTGACACCATCATGGTGATCAAATCCACGATCCCTGTGGGCTTCACCAAGTCCATCCGGGAGAAGACCGGCAGCCGGAACATCCTCTTCAGCCCGGAGTTCCTGCGGGAGTCCAAGGCCCTTTTCGACAACCTCTATCCCTCCCGGATCATCGTGGGCACGGATCTGGACGATCCCCGGCTGGTGGAGGCCGCCAACGAGTTCGCCGGTCTGCTGGCTCAGGGCGCGATCAAGGAAGAGATCGACACTCTGATCATGGGCTATACCGAGGCTGAGGCCGTGAAGCTCTTCGCCAACACCTATCTTGCGCTGCGTGTGTCCTTCTTCAATGAGCTGGACACCTATGCCGAGATGAAGGGGCTGGACACCCGGCAGATCATCGACGGCATCTGTCTCGATCCCCGGATCGGTCAGCATTACAACAACCCCAGCTTCGGCTACGGTGGCTACTGCCTGCCCAAGGACACCAAGCAGTTGCTGGCCAACTATCAGGATGTGCCGGAGAATCTGATCCAGGCCATCGTGGACAGCAACCGGACCCGGAAGGATTTCATCGCGGACCGGGTGCTGGAGATCGCGGGCTATTATGCCGAGAACGACCATTATGACGCCGCGCTGGAGCGTGACGTGGTGGTGGGCGTGTACCGGCTGACCATGAAGTCCAATTCCGACAACTTCCGCCAGAGCTCCATCCAGGGCGTCATGAAGCGGATCAAGGCCAAGGGCGCCCGGGTGATCGTTTACGAGCCCACCCTCACCGATGGGGAGACCTTCTTCGGAAGCTTGGTGGTCAACGATCTGGCGGCGTTCAAGAGCCAGTGCGACGCGATCATCGCCAACCGCTACGATCCCTGTCTGGATGACGTGAAGGACAAAGTCTATACGAGAGATGTGTTCCGGCGGGATTGATGCCGGATACGGGAGGACCCATGAAGATATCCGTCGTGATGGCCGCATTCAATGCGGAGAAATACCTGCGTGAAGCCATGGACAGCATCCTGGCCCAGACCTATGGGGATCTGGAGCTGATCGTGCTGGACGATAAGTCCACCGACGGATCCCTGCAGATCCTGAAGGAGTACGCCGCCGCCGATCCCAGAGTGGTGGTGCTGGAGAATGAGCAGAACATGGGTCTGACCAAGAGCCTGAACAAGGGGCTTGCGGTGGCGAAGGGTGAGTATATCGCCCGGATGGATGCCGACGATATCTCGGTGCCGGACCGGTTCGCCAAGCAGGTGGCTTTTCTGGATTCCCATCCGGACTATTCTTTCGTCAGCTGTATCGGACGGTACATCGACGAGGAGGGCCGGGAGGAACAGCTCCGTCTCTTCCCGGAGACCCACGAGGAGATCTGCGCCATGATGCCCAAGGTGGACGCGGTGATGCATCCCGGCGTCATGTTCCGCAGAGAGGACATCGCCAGGATCGGCAACTACTGCGAGGACTTCCGGGTGGTGCAGGACTACGATCTGTGGTTCCGGGGCATGGCCGCGGGCTACAAGTTCTACAATATCCAGGAGCCGCTGGTGCTGTTCCGGCGGAACGATTCCTACAATACCAGAAAGAGCAAGGCCTACCGGCTGGTGGACTACCGGGTCCGGAAGAAGGGCTACAAGCTCAACAAGATCCCGCTCCACAAGCGGGTGTATCTGATCGTGCCTCTGGCGCTGGCTTACATCCCGCCCAAGGTCATGGATAAATGCTTCTATGTTTTGAAGCGGTTCGATCCGAGGAACAAGGGGAGGAAAGGGTGATGGACATGGAGAAGACACCGCTGATCACTGTGGTGGTCCCGGTCTATAAGGTCCCTTACGATCTGCTCCGGCGAAGTCTGGACAGCCTGTGCGCCCAGACCTGCGACGATTTCGAGGCCATACTGATCGATGACGGGTCCCCCGACGACTGTGGGCGGATCTGTGACGAATATGCCGCCGGTCACCCCTTCATGCGGGTGATCCACCAGAAAAACGGCGGTCTCAGCGTGGTCCGCAACAACGGCGTTGATAATGCCCGGGGCCAGTGGGTGTGCTTTTTGGACGGCGACGACTGGATCGAGCCGGACACCATCGCTACGGCCAAGCGCTATGCAGAAGAGTGCGGCGACGGCGACATCCTGATCTGGGATGAGTATTACGACATCGGCGACACCGTGAAGAAGAATTGCTTCTTCGGAGAGGAAGTGGAGGGGACCCTCTGCTTCGAAGGGGACGACCGGGAGAAGCTGATCGACAGGATCCTGCCCTCCAAGGTGTCCAAGCCCCAGCCTCTGGCGATCGTGGATCTGGGCACTGCCAATGCCCGGCTCTACCGCAAGGCCTTCCTGCAGGGGAAAAAGGTCTACAACCAGCCCGGTCTGAAGCGGACACAGGACAATGTGTTCAATCTCTGGGCCTTCCATAAGGCAGACAAGGTGTACTACCGCTGTGTGCGGCTGTACCACTATGTATATAATGAAGAGGCGGCCACCCAGAAGTATACCCCGGACATCGCGGACACCATGTATTTCCTCTATGAGTGCATGGATGATTTCGTCCGCCAGACCCGGGATACGGAGGAGTACCATCAGCGGCTGTACCTGCGGTTCCAACGGGTGCTGTCGAGGTGCTTCGAGCTGAACTACTGCAATCCCCGGAACCCCAAGCCCCGGAAACAGCGGCTGGCGGAGGCGAAACGGGATATGGAGCGGCCCCTCTACAAGAACGCGATCGAGAAGTGCGATGTGGAGGGTCAGGCCTTCCGGATCCGGCTGATCGCTTTCCTGCTCCGTCACAGGATGTATCGGAGCATGTTCGCTCTGGTGCGGGTCAATGCCATGACCCGGAACCTGCGGCTGAAAAACCGAAAGAACTAAAAGGAGTACAGCTATGCCGAAACTGTCGGTGGTCGTGCCTGTTTATAATGCGGCGCAGTATCTCGATCAGCTGATCCTGAGCCTGCGACAGCAGACCCTGAAGGATCTGCAGATCATCCTTGTGGACGATGGGAGCCCTGATGACAGCGGTCAGATCTGCGACCGCCATGCGGCGGAGGATGACCGGATCCTGGTGATCCACAAGCCCAACGGTGGCGTGGGAGCCGCCCGGAACGACGGGCTGGACGCGGCCACCGGTGAGTGGCTGTATTTTTGCGATTCCGATGACTATCTGGAGCTTGACGCTCTGGAGAAGC
Organism: Oscillospiraceae bacterium; assembly: GCA_017378975.1. Lineage (GTDB taxonomy): Bacteria > Bacillota > Clostridia > Oscillospirales > Oscillospiraceae > Faecousia. The sequence continues at coordinate 8,134 of JAFNXT010000253.1, read as the reverse complement.
TGGTGACCACCGGCGACCGGGAAGGGGCTGAGGTGGTCTTCGGCGATGTGATGATGCTCAGCGGTGAGAAGGGAGAGCTGCTCCACTTCCACAAGGAAGCCTTCGTCACGGAGGACCGGGCGGTGCTGGACAAGCTCGCCATGACCGTGTTCGGACGGCATTACTGCCATCTGCCGCCGGAGGGCGGCCCTGCCAAGTGCTGTTACGGCGGTCCATGGAACAAGATCGCCCGGAAGACCCTTCTGGAACGGGAGGGCATCCGGTTCGACCTGTCGGTCCGGGGGATCTGTGACGATCTGCTGTATTCGGTGTATCTGTTCGCCGGAGCAAAGCGGGTGGCCTATGAGCCGGTGGTGATCTATAACTACCGTCTGCTGGGTGGGTCCATGACCCATACCTACAAGCCCCAGATCGTGGGCATCAACGCCGCGATCTTCGCCGCCTGGGAGGGCTTCATGGCCCGGTACGGGCAGGCAGGACAGTTCCGTGGGGCGTATCATGTGTTCGTGATCCGGCGGCTGAAGGCTATGCTGGGCATGTGTTATTTCAGTAAGAAGAACCCTCAGTCTTTGGGTGAGCAGTATCGGCAGTTGGAGGATCTGCTTGGGCAGGAGCCTTACCGGACGGCGGTCCGGGAGGTGGACCCGAAGATGCTCCAGAACCGGTATGACCAACTGCTCTGGAAGGCCGCCAAGAAGGGGTCCCCCCGGCAGATCCGCTGGGTGTACCTGCTGTCGGTGCTGGCGAAAAAGCTGAAGGGTTGAGTTTCGCCCCGGAGGGGGCGATCGGTGGGAAGATGACAGGAGAGGGGTGATCGTTTGGCGAAGGTATCTGTGATCGTACCTTGTTATAAGGTGGAAGATCTTCTTCCGGAGATGGTGGAGAGCCTTTTGGCCCAGACCCTCCGGGATATCCAGATCATCCTTGTGGATGACGGTAGCCCCGACCGTACGGGGCAGGTTTGCGACGAGTTCGCCGCCCGGGACAGCCGGGTGGAGGTGATCCACAAGACCAATGCCGGTGTGGGCGCCGCCCGGAACGACGGGCTGGAGATCGCCACCGGTGAGTGGGTGATCTTCTGCGATTCCGATGACTATCTGCTGCCCGACGCGCTGGAGAAGGTGCTGGCCGAAGGCGAACGCACCGGGGCCGATGTGGTGTTCGGTGACGTGGAGCTGGTCTTCGGGGAACGGAAGGAGACTGCGGTCTTTTACAAAAACGAGTTCGTCACCGACGACCGGCAGGTCATGGACCGGCTGATCGCGGCGGACTTCTATAAATACTACTGCTTCGATCCTCCTGCCCGGGGCGCGGCCTTCGGTTATGGCGGTCCGTGGAACAAGCTGGTACGCCGTCAGCTCCTGCTGGACCACGGCATCCGGTTCGATCTGTCGGTGCGGGGGATCTTCGATGATCTGCTCTACACCGCCTGCATCTTCGCCGCGGCGGAGCGGGTGGCTTACGTCCATGTGACCATATACGGCTACCGCCAGTTGGACAGCTCGATCACCCATCGCTATAAGGCGGATCTTTTGGACATCGACCGGGCGATCTTCGCCGCGTGGGAAGCGTTCATGGCCCGTTACGGTGCTGACGGCAGGTTCCGGAAGCCTTACTATGCCAACGTCCTGCGGCGGCTGAAGGCTTCCATGGGGCAGTATTTCTTCCATGAGAACAATGAGAAGTCCTTTGGCGCCCAGTGCCGGGAGCTGAAGGCACTGATCGGGAGCGAGCCCTATGCCACGGCCCTGCGGGAGCTGGAGCCGGAACGGCTGAAGTATAAGTACGACAAGCTTCTGTGGCAGGCGGCCCGGACCGGGCAGCCGCTGGCGGTATGGGCCGTGTATCAGCTCTTCCGTCTCAAGGGGGGCAAGTGATGGGCATCAAGGCATCGGTCAAAAAGCTGATCGGGGCGAAGAACGAGTACCGCGTCAAGGTGCTCAAGGCCCATGTCAAATATCTGCGGACCCGGAAGAACACCGGGATCCGGATGTGCTCGGCACGGTGGGGGGAGCCGAAGGTCTATTCTCTGCCGGACCGTCATGTGTTCTTCGGTTACTATGACCTCCGGCAGTGGAAGGACGGGAAACTCCTGGTCACCACGGTGCCTTTGAAGGCACAGACGGCCCGGGACCCTGCCCGGCTCTACTGGGTGGAGGAGGATGCCGGGACCTTCCATCAGATCGCCCATACCCGGGCATGGTGCTGGCAACAGGGTAGTCGCCTGCGGTGGCATCCGGTGCTCCCGGACACGGTGATGTACAACGACGTGGAGGGGGACCGGTATGTGTGTCGGGTGGTCCATCTGGAAAAGGGGCCCGTGGCGGTCCATCCCAGAGCCCTCTATGATGTGACGCCGGACGGCAGGTTCGGTCTGAGTTTGGACTATGCCCGGCTCCAGCGGCTCCGCCCCGGCTATGGATATGACAGCCTGCCGGACCGGTCCGTGGGGGTCTGCGTGCCGGAGGAGGATGGTCTCATCCGTGTGGATCTGCAGACCGGGGAGCAGAAGGTGCTGGTATCCTACCGGGAGTTGGTGGAACGTTCTCCCGAGGCGGCATCCTATGAAAATTATGTAAACCACATCTCCGTCGCCCCCGACGGGCGGCGGGCCATGTTCTTCCATCTGTGGAAGAAGGACCGGCGCTGGGATGGCAGGCTTTACACCGTCCGTCTGGATGGGGCGGAGCTGACCTGTGTGGCGGAGGGGATCATCCCTTCCCATTACTGCTGGCAGGGGGCAGACCGGCTGATGTTCACCAGTGTGGGCTTCGGCGGCACGGCCTCTTACTATCATTCGTATGACCTGACCACCGGGAAGCTGGAACGGCTCCCGGGGGACCATCTGAAAAGGGATGGACATCCCACCTTCTTTCCGGAAGGGGGACGGTTCCTGTCCGACACCTATCCTCTGGAAGGTTCGGTCCAGCGACTGTTCCTGTCCGGCACCGACGGTACCGGCTATGAGCCGGTCTGCGAAGCTTATTCCGATCCCCGCATGTTCGATGAGCGGCGGTGCGATCTTCATCCAAGGCTGTCCCCTGACGGCAGGTGTATCACCATCGACACCACCTTCCTGGATGGGAAACGGAGCGTCCTGCTGTTGAGGGAAAGCGTAAAGTAAGAAAAGAGGCAACACCGATCATGGACAGACGACTCAGAACCAAGGGCAGGATCCGGATCCCCGGGACCACGGAACTGCTGCTGATCCTTCTTGAATATGCCTGGGTCCTGACGGTGATCCTCAACGGCAACTCGGTATATCATGCCAGCGCCCAAAAGGAATATCACCTTCTGGAGCTGTGTGTCCTGCTCACGGTGGTCCTGTTGCTCGCCAACTGGTTCACCGGGCGGGTCCGTGTGGTGGTCCGGGAGGTCATCGTGGCGGTGGGACTGTTGCTGTACAGCGTGGTGTATATCAGCGCCCGGCAGGATTCCATGTCCGTGGTGGATTTCGCTTTCCTGTTCGCCGGTGGTCTGCCCAGCCTGTATCTGCTGTTCGTGGCCCTGCACAAGGAGGGGCGGCTTCTCCAGCTGATCTTCAAGTTCGTCACGGTGCTCACGGTCCTGGCGGCCATATCGATCTTTTTCTGGCTTTTTGGTTCCAATATGCGGTGGATCCGGCCCACGACCTCGTTCTTCATCAACTGGGGCTATACCAAGAGGATCTACGGGTTCCACGGCATCCATTTCCAGACCCAACTGGATACCACCTTCCTGCGGGAGGAGTTCATCTACCGTAACAGCAGTATCTTCGCGGAAGCGCCCATGTACAACCTGTGGCTGGACATCGCGCTGGCGATCGAGCTGTTCCTTAAGAAAAAGCCCTCCAGAGGTCGGGTGATCCTGCTGGCGGTGACGGTGCTGACCACCATGTCTGTCACCGGCATCCTGTTCCTGGTGCTGTGCACGGTCTTGTGGATCGTTCAGGATTACCGGAAGCAAAGCGCGTTCATGAAGCGGATGATCATCGCCATGACGCTCCTGCTCATGTTCCCGGTGCTGGTGGCCCTGGTCAGCTACAGTCTGATGATGAAGTCCGACACGACCTCTTATATTTTGCGGTTGTCGGACTATGTGGCCGGTGTGAAGCTGTGGTGGGAATACCCGATCTTCGGTGGTGGTTATGCCAATCTGCGGGCGCTCCAGCAGTATAGCTACGACCCCAACGGCGTCCTGGGCTTCAGTAACTCCGTGTCGGCGGTGCTGGGCACCGGCGGACTGTGGATGTCGGTGCTGTTCTTCCTGCCCCATTTCGGGATGGTGTTGCCCCGGGCCTCCGGTTCCAGGGAGTACTCCTGCTTTGGTATCTGCTATTTGTTCCTGTTTTGTACGACGGCGTATTTTGGCCGGTTCGTCGCGGTGATGATGATCGCGTTTGAAGCGGTGCTCATCCTGTATCCCCGGAGAAAGGTGACGTAGGCCCGATACGGACCCGTGAAAGGAGGGGCTGTGTGTTGGAACTGAATAGACTGCCCCGCCGGGTGAAGCTGCCCACCTTTACACAGGTCCTGATGATCGTGGCGGAGTATGCCTGGGCGATCCTCGTGATCCTCAACGGCAACTCGGTATTCCACGCCGCCAGCTACGAGAAGTATCATCTGCTGGAATACAGCGTGGTGATGACCTATCTCCTGCTGGGGATGGAGCTGTATATCCACAGGATCCGTCCTCCCTGGAAGACCCTGGTCCTGTCGGTGGGACTGCTGGTGTACTGCATGGTCTATGTGGCCGCCCGGCAGAGCAGTATGTCGGTGGTCAATTTCGTGTATCTGTTCGTGCTGGGTCTGCCGGCTCTGTTCCTCCTGTTCTCTATCAGGCACTCCCGAGGGCGTCTGATCACTCTGTTCCGGCGGCTGTGTGACGTGTTGGTGGTGCTGGCACCGATCTCCCTGTATTATTGGCTCTTCGCCGTGAACATGAGGTGGATCCCTCCCAACTGCTATATCGTGATCGACTGGGGCTACCGCAGATATGTGATGGGCTTCGATCAGCTTCAGTATGCGGTCCAGATCGACAGTACCTTCTTTCCGGAGGCCTTCATCTACCGCAACAGCAGTCTGTTCACGGAGGCCCCGATGTACAACCTCTGGCTGGATATCGCGCTGGCCGGTGAGCTGTTCCTCCGGGAGCGGACCTCCCGGTTCCGGGTGGTCCTGCTGGTGATCACGATCCTCAGCACCATGTCGGTGACGGGCATGCTGTATTTGGCATTGTGTCTGCTGCTCCATCTGGTCCGGAAGTATCCCACCATGGAACGCAGTCAGAAACGGGCCACCATGCTGCTGGGGATGGTGGCGATCCCGGCGCTGGTCGTGGGTCTGGTGGTGGCCATGACGATGAAATCCGATACCCAGTCCTACTCCATGCGGCTGTCGGACTATGTGGCGGGTTTCAAACTATGGCTGGATGAGCCGATCTTTGGCGCGGGCTATGCCAATCTGCAGGCCCTGCTCCCGTATATGTATTCGCCGGACGGCGTCCTTGGATTCAGCAATTCCCTGACGGCGGTGCTGGGCACCGGCGGCGTTTGGATCTCTCTGCTGTTCTATATCCCCCAATTCGGTGCCCTGTCCCCAAAGCTCACGGGGGACAGCAGGCTCTCGTATTTCGCGATCTGTTATCTGTTCCTGTTCTGCACCACCGCGTTTTTCGGAAGATATGTGGTGGTGGTCATGGCGGCGTTCACCATGGCGCTCATTTTCGATCCGTCGAAGCTGAGGCTCTGACGGGGCCCTTCAAAATAAGGAGAAAAGGCTATGCCGAAGATCAGTATCATCGTACCCTGCTACAATGTAGAGAAATATCTGCCGCAGTGTCTGGATTCCCTCACCGGGCAGACCCTCCGGGACATCGAGATCATCATGGTCGATGACGGAAGTCCCGACGGCAGTGGCGCGGTCTGCGACCTTTACGCCGGGAAGGATCCCCGGGTGAAGGTGATCCATAAGACCAACGGCGGTGTGTCGGCGGCCCGGAACGACGGTCTGGCGGCGGCCACCGGTGAGTATGTGTTCTTCTGCGACGGTGACGACTGGATGCCGCCGGATGCCTGTGAGCTTCTGTGGGCCGAGGTGGAACAGACCGGGGCAGACGTGGTCTTCGGCGATATCTGGCGGAGCTGGCAGGACCGGGACGAGTATATGCGCCTGTTCCAGCAGACTTTCCGCTCGGAGGATCCTGCCTTCATCCGGGAGCTGATCCGGACCAATTTCTACTATACTTACTGTCCTCTGGTGCCTCTGCGGGACCGGGCGGACGGCTGTTACGGCGGCCCCTGGAACAAGATCGTGAAGCGGCAGATGCTCACCCGGGCCCAGATCAACTTCGATCTGCGGGTCAAGGGCATCTACGATGACGTGATCTTCAGTGCCTATGTGCTGGCAGAGGCCGGCAAGGTGGCCTATATCGGCAAGCCTGTGTACAATTACCGGCAGGTGCCCACCTCCATGACCAGAGTGTTCAAGAAGAACATTTTGGACATCAACGAGGCGATCTTCGCCAGTTGGGAGGAGTTCCTGAAGACCTATGATCCCAAGGGCGAGCTTCGGCAGGTCTATGCCGCCAATGTGATCCGGCGGCTGGATCATGCGGTGCGGGTGTATTTCATGACCCCTGCCAATCCGGAGCCGGAGGGACAGCGTAAGCGCGCTCTGTCCCGGCTCATGAAGACGGAGCCCTACCGCTCCGCCGCGAAGGCCGTGGAGACTGCGAAGCTGACCAAGCGGCACCGTGTGCTGACCCATATGACCCGTTTGGGCTGGGGCGGCGGTGTGTGGCTGGCCTATCATTACAACGACTGGCGGAAGAAGCGGCGGTGAGCCGCTCCGCGCTTCGGGAAGACAGAGTTTTTATGTATGAGGTCGAGGTATCATGTCCGGAAAGAAGTCCCTGAAAGTCAATTTCATCATGAACACGATCCTGACCATGTCGGCGTTCATCTTCCCTCTGATCAGCTTCCCCTATGTGTCCCGGATCCTGCTTCCGGAGGGCACGGGCAAGGTCTCCTTCGCCACGTCGCTGATCTCCTACTTCGTCATGTTCGCCCAGTTGGGCATCCCTACCTACGGCGTCCGGGCCTGTGCCAAGGTCCGGGACGACAAACGGCTCCTGTCCAAGACAGCCCATGAGCTGCTGACCATCAATCTGATCATGACCGCCATCTCCTATGCGGCGTTGGCGGTGGCGCTGATCTTCGTGCCCCGGCTCCGGGAGGACCGGCTGCTCTACATCGTGGTGAGCGCCACGGTCTTCTTCACCAGCATCGGCATGGAGTGGCTGTACAAGGCGCTGGAGCAGTACACCTACATCGCCGTCCGGTCCATCATCTTCAAGGCCGTGGCGTTGGTAGCCATGTTCGTGCTGGTCCATGAGAAAGAGGACTACGTGATCTATGGCGGCATCTCCATTTTGGCTTCCTCCGCATCCTATGTCATGAATTTCTTCCACGCACGGAAGTACATCTATATGCGCCCCATGGGCAGGCTGGACCTTCGGCCCCATCTGAAGGCTGTGATGGTCTTCTTCGCCATGAGTTGCGCCTCAACGATCTATACGCATCTCGATACGGTGATGCTGGGCTTCATGGATACCGACACCACCGTGGGCTATTACAACGCGGCGGTACGGATCAAGAACATCCTGGTCAGTATCGTCACCTCTCTGGGTACGGTGTTGCTGCCCAGAGCGGCCTATTATGTAGAACACAAGCTTTGGGACGAGTTCCGTGACATCAGCCGGAAGGCGATGAACTTCACGCTGGCGGCGGCCACTCCCATGATGTTATATTTCATCCTCTTCGCACAGGACGGCATCTTCCTGCTGTCCGGTGAGGAATACGCAGGCTCGATCCTGCCCATGCAGTTGGCCATGCCCACCCTGCTCTTCATCGGTATGTCCAACATCTTCGGCATCCAGATCCTGGTGCCCATGGGGAAGGAGACTTGGGTGCTGGGGTCGATCATCTGCGGCGCGGTGGTGGATACGGTGCTGAACGTGACCCTGATCCCACCCTTCGGTGCCGCCGGTGCCGCGGCGGCCAACATGATCGCCGAGTTCACCGTGATGCTGGTGCAGATCGTGATGCTCCGCAAGGAGGTCCTGCCTTCCCTGCGGAAGATCCAGTATTGGAAGC
>JAFNXT010000252.1 GCA_017378975.1 Oscillospiraceae bacterium | reverse complement strand
GTGTGGATCGGACCGAAACCATGTCATCCTGAGCGAGCGAAGCGAGTCGAAGGATCTACGCACCGATTTGACCACAAACGTAGCTGTAAGTGCGAAGATCCTTCGACTTCACTCCGCTTCGCTGCGTTTCGCTCAGGATGACATCCCGGCAGTAGGGATACCCGTCCTCGGGTGTTTGCCCCGAAACATTAGCGAAGCGACATCATTTCCGAGGGAAACATCATTGGCAAAGCCAACATCATTTGCCGCAGGCAAACATCATTCAAGAAGGGCTCTATCCTCACCTCTACAAATATTATAGCATATTTAATGAAATATTGCTACGCAATATGAAATGATCCTATGGATCATGAAATATTTTGCCTTAGCGGCAAAATGTGAAATAAAATAAATCCCACATACGCCGCAGCGTATTTCATAGCGTCAGCTATTTCATAACGCGAAGCGTTATTTCACAAATCCCGCAAGGGATTTATTTCATTGAAAAGAACCCACACTTGTCGTAGACAAATGTGGGTTCTTTTCTGGCACACCCGAGAGGATTCGAACCTCCGACCTGCCGCTTAGGAGGCGGCCGCTCTATCCTGCTGAGCTACGGATGCGTATGTGACTTGCCATATCATATCCCAAAATGGGGTCGGTGTCAACATAATTATAATGTACATTTTTCCTCCTGTGGTGCATAAGATATCAGGTAGTGTCATCGGCAAGGGGGTGAGGGGATGCAGAAGCAGGAGCAGGAGGAGCGGGATGTGGATGATCTCATCTTCGAGGGGGAGCTGTGGCGGCCCAGTGATCGGTGAAAATGGGATTTTTTCGTTTCTCCCTCTTTACACAGGGCGGTATTTGGGCTATAATATATCGGGATTTTAGATAAATGGAGAGTAGACTGCCATGAATATCGAATTTGACAGCTATAGACAGAAGCTCAATGACTGCCGTCCCGCGCTGGAGGGACTGGCGGAGTCTCTGAACGTCCAGGGGCTGAAGCTGGAGCTGGAGCGGCTCCATGCCATGCAGGAGGCTCCCGGTTTCTGGGACGATCCGGAGAAGAGCCAGAAGATCGTGGTCAAGACCCGGCAGGCGGAGCAGAAGATCGAGCGCTATGAGAAGATGGTCTCCACTTGGGATGACCTGATGACCATCTGTGAGATGGCCGCCGAGGAAGATGATGACTCCATGCTGGAGGAGCTGAAGGAAGGCTTCGCCAAGCTGGCCGAGGAGATGGAGAGTTGCCGTCTGGAGACTCTGCTCACCGGCAAGTACGATAAGAACAACGCCATGATGAGCTTCCAGGCCGGTGCCGGTGGCACCGAGGCCCAGGACTGGGCTCAGATGCTCTACCGGATGTACACCCGTTGGGCTGAGCGTCATGGTTTCACCTACAAGATCATGGATTATCAGGAGGGTGACGAGGCTGGTCTGAAGTCCGCATCCATCATGATCGAGGGCGAGAACGCCTATGGCTTCCTGAAGGGCGAGAGCGGTGTCCACCGTCTGGTCCGTGTGTCTCCCTTCGATGCCAACGCCCGCCGTCAGACCTCCTTCTCCGCCATCGAGGTGGTGCCGGAGATCGAGGACGATTCCGAGGATTTCGAGATCCGTCCCGAGGACTACGAGATGCAGGTGTTCCGTTCCTCCGGCGCCGGCGGTCAGCACATCAACAAGACCTCCTCTGCCGTCCGTCTGATCCATAAGGCTACCGGCATCGTGGTGGCTTGTCAGACCGAGCGGAGCCAGTTCCAGAACAAGGAGAACTGTCTGAAGATGCTCCGCAGTAAGCTGGTGGAGATCCGGGAGCGTGAGCATCTGGCCACCATCGCCGACATCAAGGGCGTCCAGCAGAAGATCGAATGGGGCAGCCAGATCCGGAACTACGTGTTCATGCCCTATACGCTGGTGAAGGATACCCGTACCGGCTGTGAGACCAGCAACGTCAACGCCGTCATGGATGGTGCCCTGGATCCCTTCATCGAAAGCTACCTGAATTGTCTGGCTACCGGCAATTGGGTGCAGAAATAATTAAATTTATACTTGAAATCCGCCGAAGGCTGTGATATGATAGCTAGGTATCTATGTATCGTTCCCCTTATTGGGGTGACATCGTCTATGCCGTATCCGGCGGAGGGAGGTTAACAAATGCAAGTCGTTAGAACTATCCTGGTCATCCTGGAGGTCCTGGCCAGCATCGGTCTGGTCCTGGTGGTCCTGTTCCAGTCCGGTAAGGAGTCTGGTCTGGGTGCCATCGCCGGTAATACCGAGACCTATATGGGCAAGAACAGCGCCAGCACTCTGGATAAGAAGCTGGCTTCCTGGACCAAGTGGATCGCTCTGGCATGGGTCGTGCTGATCATTGCCGTGCACTGCGTGTAAAACAGATCGCCGCGAGGCAGAGGAATCCCCTCTGCCTCGTTGCTTATTTTTTGGCAAAAGGAGTATCATATGATGTTTCAGAGAAAGCTTGCGGGGCTGGCCCCGGAACGTGTTTTCTATTATTTTGAGGAGCTGTGCAAGATCCCTCACGGATCCCGGAACACCCGGCAGATCTCGGACTGGCTGGTGGCCTTCGCCAAGGCGCAGGGGCTCCGGTATCATCAGGATGAACTGGAGAACGTGATCATGTTCGTGCCCGGTACCTGCGGTATGGAGGACCGGGAGCCGGTGATCATCCAGGGGCATATGGATATGGTCTGCGAGAAGGATCCCGATGTGGATCTGGATATGGACACGCAGGGGCTTCAGATCTGCCACGATGGGAGTTGGGTCTTCGCGGACCGGACCACCTTGGGTGGCGATGACGGCATCGCGTTGGCCTATGCGCTGGCATTGGCAGAGGATGATAAGATCCCTCATCCTCCGCTGGAGCTGGTGTTCACGGTGGATGAGGAGATCGGTATGGAGGGCGCCGCCGGGATCGACCTTTCTGCGCTCAAGGGACGGAAGCTCCTGAACATCGACTCGGAGGAAGAGGGCATCTTCACCGTATCCTGCGCCGGTGGCGCAAGAGCCACGATCACTCTGCCTGTGAGCCGCAGAGCGGTATACGGTCCCTGTGTCCGGCTGACGGTGGAGGGCCTGCGGGGCGGTCATTCCGGTGTGGAGATCCATAAAAATCTGGGCAACGCCAACAAGATCATGGGCCGGTTCCTGTCGGAGGTCCAGAAGCTCATGCCTCTGTGTCTAACGAAGCTTTCCGGCGGCAGTAAGGATAACGCGATCCCTCGGTCCTGCACCGTGACCATGGTGGCCATGGGCTCCCATATCGAGCGGATCAACGATGTGGCCCAGCGGCTCCAGGACCAGATCCGGGAGGAGTTCGACGAGCCCGAGGTGAAGATCTACGGCGACGATGTGGAGGCATTCGGCGGCAACGCCCTGTCCACGGAGCTGTCTTCCAAGGTGATCGGTCTGCTGTGCGGTATGCCCGATGGGGTACAGGCATGGAGCCGGGACATCGAGGGTCTGGTGCAGACCAGTCTGAATCTGGGCATCGCTCAGCTCGATAAAGAGGAATTGCGGCTGACCTCTGCGGTCCGCAGCAGCGTGGAGGAAGAGAAGCAGGTGCTGTTGGCCCGTCTTCGGGAGCTGGCGGCCTTCTATGACTGCGGTTATAGTCAGATGGGCGAGTATCCGGCTTGGGAGTATCGGAAGGATTCGCCCCTCCGGGATACCATGGTGGAGGTCTATTCTGAGATGTTCGGCAAGGCCCCGGAGGTGGTGGCGATCCACGCCGGACTGGAGTGCGGTCTGCTGGGGCAGAAGCTCGAAGGCTTGGACTGCGTGTCCATCGGCCCGGATATGAAGGACATCCACACCAGCCGGGAGCGGCTGGACATCGCCTCTGTGGAGCGGACCTGGAAGTTCCTGCTGGAGGTTTTGAAGCGGATCTGATACAGATGGATAAACGTGCCATCACGGATCGGGCAGAGCCCGGTGTCGTGGTGGCACGTTTTTTTTGTGTGGGCACGGGTGGACATCCTCTCAGCCACGGCTTTGCTGTGACAGCTCCCCCGGAGGGGGAGCCAAGGTCGCGGCTGTGGGTGTGGCGGAGCTTGATGTCGCTCCTGTCAG
>JAFNXT010000251.1 GCA_017378975.1 Oscillospiraceae bacterium | reverse complement strand
TCCTGAAGGGCATGCGCCTGCAGCTCAACTCCAGCCAATCCCTGTTCCGCAAGCACCACAAGTCCGAAGCGCAGTTCCTCCGGTGCCTGCTGGATGCCCCGATCCTCCAATGCTGTCGGATCCAGCCCAAGGCGGCACCTGCCGATCCCGTGGTACAGGCCCCAGCCCCTGTGGCTCCCCCGGCCAGGACCAGCCGTTGGCCCATCTTCGCCATGCTGGGAGCCGTGTTGGCGGCGCTGATCATCCTGATCTGCATGGTGGCCATGAAGGGCGGAGACGGACCGGATCCCACTGCCCCGGCACAGACCATCGCCCCCACCACCCAAACGGGATCCACCGGGCCCACCACCCAAACGGAAGCCACCGCCCCCACCGTACCGGAGCCGACACTGTCCGGTGACTTGTTCGACTACACCGTGCAGATCGATGGCACGGTCTTCAGGCTCCCCTGTGGCTTTGATGAGCTCACCGCCGCCGGCTGGACCATCTCTTCTACCGACTATCACGACGGCTTCAAGGTCAAAGGCGGCGGCACAGAGCATTTCACCATGACCTGTAACGGCAGGAAGCTGTACGTCAGCGCCCACAACCCCGGCGGCAACGCCACCGAGATCCGGGACTGCCGGATCGTGGGCTTCTCCTGGGATGCGGACTACGGCATCGACGGGCAGCTCCCCAAGGGCATCTCCGCCCGGTCCACCGCCGATGAGATCATCGCCGCCTACGGCGAGCCTGCCTATCGGAACGATGGCTCCACCTACGTTTCGCTCTCCTATCAGAAAAAGGACGCCCCCCAAAACGAAGTCAAATTCATGTGCTATGCCGACGGCACCTCCATCACCGTCAGGAACTACCCCAGCCGACCCGGCGAGGGATCGGTATATCAGGACGGTGTCACCATGTCCGACGACCTGTTCCGGCATACCATCGAGCTGGAGGGCACGGTGATCGGGCTCCCCTGCGCCTATGATACCCTTTCCGCCGCAGGCTGGACGATCTCCTCCGCCGGTTATCAAGACACCTACGCCGTGGAAGGCCATGGCACCGACGCTTTCTATATGTCCCTCAACGGCAAGCGGCTCCAGGTATCCGTCCATAACCCCAGCCCGGAGCCGAAGGCCATCAAGGATTGTCGTGTGGTATCGCTCACTTGGGATGTCCGTTCCAACGTGGATGCCAAACTGGCCAAAGGCATCACCGCCCGGTCCTCCTTGGAGGAGATCCTGGCCGCCTTCGGCGTGCCCGCTTCCCGGAGCGACTATTCCGATGCCGTTTCCCTGACCTACCGCCCGGACGACAGCTCCGGAGATCTGGTCCGGTTCTACTGCTATACGGACACGGACCGTACCAAGCTGTCCTACGTCACCGTGACCAATAAGGACACCGCCAACGACGGCACCACCGATACGGACACCACCCGTCCGGCTTATCTGGACAGCTATGTGGCGCCGGAAGCGCTGGGCTCCGACTACAAGATGCCCATCCTCCGTCTGGGCGGCGACCTGTACCGGCTCCCGGCGCCGGTGACCGCCTTCACCGACAACGGTTGGAGGATCATCGAACAGCCCCACGCCATCCCCGCCGGCAACAGCGGGACCATCCGGTTGCGCCGTGAGGGTCTGGAGCTCAAGCTCTCCGTCTTCAATCACGCGGACTACCAGACCACTCCCGTGAACTGCGCCGTCCAAAAGATCGACGTATCCGCCCACCACAACGTGCCGCTGGAGCTGCCCATGGATCTGGACTTCTCCTGTACGAAGGCCCATGTGGAGGAAGTGGTCACCGACGAGTTCAAGGCCAGCACCTCCACCTCCTACGAAAGCTGGTACTATTCCAACAACGGCTTCTCTCTGGACATCCGTACCTCTACCGAGACCCAAGCCATGGTCCGGATCATCATGACCTGTCAGGGCTGGGACTACTGAATACCGATGACGGGCGTGTGTCGACACACGCCCGTCATTTTCACACCTTTGGAGCATTTAACGTCTATCGAAATGTTTTTAATGTTTCTCGTTAAATTCCTATTGACAAACGTTAATTCGTGTGTTATCATCACCTCACCGAAAACAACTGGGAGGAATTAAAAAATGAAAAACATCAACAAACTCGGTAAGGTCGTCACGAAGATCCTGGAGGTCTTCCATTGGGTGGGCGCGGCTCTGCTGGCCGCCGCCGCTGTCTGCTCTCAGGTCGCTCCCCAGTGGCTTGGGCTGTTCGTGGATCTGGACGTGAAGGAATGCTGCGGCACGGAGCTGGAGGTCTACGGCTTCCAGATCATGGCTCCCGCGGTGGACGGCAACGTAGATCTGACGTCGTTCCTGCTCTTCAGCATCGGCGGCACCCTGATCCTGATCCTCATGGCCATGGTCTTCCGGGACCTGCACCTTATCTTCAAGAACTCTGAGAACGCCTCTCCCTTCCAGCCCGACAACATCCGCATGATGAAGGAGATCGGCATCTTCGCCATAGCCGTGCCTGTGATCGGCTTCATCATGAGCGTGATCATCCGTCTGGTCACCGGCGTGGAGAGCACTGAGATCAGCCTCGACCTCGGCGGCATCCTCCTCGGGATCATCGTCCTGAGCCTGACGCAGTTCTTCGTCCACGGCGCCGCTCTGGAAGAGGACGTGGACGGTCTGCTGTAAGGAGGTCGCCATGGGGAATATCATCCTTCGACTGGACCGGATGATGGTGGCGCGGAAGATCTCCCTCAACGAGCTGGCTGACCGCGTGGGCATCTCCAACGTGAACCTGTCCAAGATCAAAAACAATAAGGTCAACGCCATCCGTTTCTCCACGCTGGCCGCGATCTGCGACGTGCTGGACTGCCAGCCCGGCGACATCCTCGAATTCCAAAAGGACGCCGAATGACCAAAACGCCCCGACCATCCGGTCGGGGCGTTTGGGTTTTCAGTTTTTCGTCAGGAACAGACGGCCGTGTTTTTTGACGGCATGGTACAAAGGCATCCCCAGCACGTACAGCACCGCCACCTCACCGATCGCCACATACAGGGCGTTGATCCAGAAACCGCCGCCGATGCATACTGCCAGCTCCCAGCCCACCAGCAACGCGTTCCACAGGGCCGGCATCATGGCCCCCAGCCAAGGGAAGCGGCGAAGCTTCCACATACAGCCCGTGGCAAGGAAGGTGGCGAAGCTGCCTACCAAAAAATCCATGGGCAGTGCCGCTCCGGAGGTCACGTTGAACAGGAAGCACCCCACCGTGAGTCCCGGCACCGCCGCCGGTGTCAGGAACGCCAGCACACAAAGGGCTTCCGCCACCCGGAACTGGATCGCCATGGAGGCAGATCCCGGCAACAGCAGGTTCTGCAAATGGGCCAACGCGGCATAAGCCGCCGCCAGGATCGCGCCGTGGGTCAGGTACCGTACGTTCTTTCTCAAGAAAAACACCTCAATAACGAAAAAATGAGCGCAATGCGCCCATCCTTCTCCCTAGTTTTGTTTAACGACAGGATGGTCACGAACTGTCGGTTATTCCTTGCACATCATACACCATCTCCCCGGCGCTGTCAAGAGCGAGCGTGCAGGGACCGGTCTCCCGGACGGTCCCCTCCGCTCCATCTTCACTCCTCCGGGATCCCCGTAGCGGCGGTGACCAGGATGCCCAGATTGTCACGCCAGATCTCGTCGAACTGGTCCAGCGGCAGAGGGTTCTGTCCACTGCCTGCCTCGATGGTGTAGCCGGGACGGCGGAAGGTCTGGAGGAACCAGTCCTTGTACCCGGCGAAGCCCGAAGCATAGGGCACGTCAGCCAGCGCATAGCCGCTGAGCCGGGCGAACTCCTCCCCCAGCGCCCGGGCACCGGGGACCTGGATATCGTCGAACTGCCAGTAGATCTCCTTGCCTTGCGTATGGTAGGCCAGCACCAGCGCCGGATCCAGATCGGCGGTATACTCCGCCAGCGCTCTGGGCTCCGGCTGGCTCAAAGGAGAACGTCCCACATAATCTCTGGGGCCCGGCCGGTCGAAGCCTTGGGCGAACTTGATCTCCCGTGCCCGAAGCCACCCTGCCGGATATTGCAGGTTCAGATCCACACCTTGGAGGTCTGCCTTCCAGCCCTCCGGGAAGGGGATCTGGGGATAGTTCCGCGACAGTCTTTGGGCCTGCTGATATTGCAGATCCTCCGGCCCGATGGCCCCAGTCACCAGATCCACCCCGTCCGGATCTACCATAGGCACCAGATACACCGTGGCCGCCCGGGCCACGGTCTGGGCCGGGACACCGTAGATCCGCCCCCGTGTGGCGATGGCCTCCGCCAGCGTTTCCCCGAATTTCAGCAGAAGGGTGGCAGTGATCCACTCATTGGCATGATGAGCGGCGGTATACAGCACCTTCCGCTCCCCTTCCCCGATCACCAGCGCCCGTACCGGCCGCCGGAAGGTGGACAGGGTCAAAAGCTCCGTCCGGCAGAACGGGTACTGCTCCACGATCTGCAAGATCCATTCCTCACACCGTGCCGACGTGGTCGGCACATCCGTTCGCACGATCGCCATAACATCACCTCCCCCCAGCCTATGCAAAGAAAACGGATCCTGTGCGCTTCCACACAGGATCCGTCCCATATCTCTGTTTTACTTCTTGGGTGCCTTGATCTTATTGAGCTTGGCGTTGATGTCCAGCAGTTCTTCCTTTGTGAAGGTGATGTTCATGGTGCCGATCATGCCTGCCAGCCGCAGGAAGGTGAAGCCGCCCAGCATATCCATCAGGGGACCCATATCCATCATGCTGCCCATGCCGCCCTTGTCGCCCATCTTGGGGGCCAGCTTGGCGAACAGGCCCATCAACAGCATCTTGCCCTTCAGGGTAGCCAAAATATCGGACATCTTGGAGTTCAGGCTCAGATGGCCCTCCACCTCAGTGATATCGAACCAGTTGAGGACTGCGCCCCGCTCCTTCATGCGGTAGGCATCGTTGAACTTCTCCACCTTCCGGATCTGGCTCTCGTCCCGGAGCGCTCCGGCCACGGCCACCAGCTCCGTGGTGCCCACATTGGGCACATCGAAGTAGAAGAAGTGGTCCGCCGCTTCCTTGACCCCAAGGCTCACGCCGTTGGCCAACAGCTCCACCGCAGGCTGGTTGGAGTACACCGTGACCTTGGTCACGTCCTCCACCCGGTCCACATACCGCTTGCCGCACAGATGGACGAAGGGCTCATCGGACAGCCATGCCTTATAGGCATAGAAGGCATCCTTCTTATACTTCCGGTCGAAGGTCACGAGGCCCTTGTGGTTCTGACCGTTCTCGCCGCCCTCGTTCCGGGCATCGGCGCCGAAGTCGAACATGTTCCACACATGGGTGGCCCACAGATACTTCCGGGTGAAGAGCTGGCGGATCAGCTCCTCGTGGTAATAGGCCTGATATTCCTCGGTGTAATCGCCCTGCTGGGGATCGGAGGTATGCCAGTCCAGCGCCTCGCAACCGTACTCGGAGCAACCGATCGGCAGATCCGGGTGCATGGCATGGAACTTATCGAACCAAGGACCGTTCTGCCCGGTCTCGCCGCCGTACCAGCCGAAGTAGTGGTTATAGCTCACCGTATCCGGGATCTGGAGATAGGGGCTGTCCATGGGACAGGGGGACACCACCGCCATGGTGGTGGGACGGGTCTTATCCATCTCGTGGCACAGATCGTTGAGGATCCGGTGGTTCTCCAGCAGGTCGGGATCCCGGTCGCCCTTCATGGTGATCTCGTTGGACAGGCCCCACACCACGATGGAGGGATGGTTGTAATTCTGGACGATCAGCTCCTTCATCTGGCTGATCGTGTTCTCCCGTCCGGTGGGCATATGCTGGGAGATGTAGGGGATCTCCGCCCAGACCACCATGCCACGCTCGTCGCACAGATCATAGAAGAACTGGTCGTGCTGATAGTGTGCCAGACGGATCGTGGTGGCACCCACCTCGCAGATCAGGTCCATATCCTCGATGTGATGCTCCGGCTTCAGAGCGTTGCCCAGACGCCACCGGTCCTGATGGCGGCTGACGCCCCGCAGGGGGTACTCTTCCCCATTGAGGATGAAGCCCCGGTCCGGGTGGATCTCATAACTGCGGCAACCGAAACGGGTGGCCACAGTGTCCAGGATCTCGGTGCCCTCCACCAGATGGGCCGCCACGGTGTACAGGTAGGGATCCTTCCGGCCGTGCCACAGGTGGACGTTCTCCAGGGTGAAGGAAGCCTTCAGCTCGTCGGTGACGGCATTGACCACCTCGTTGTCCTCGGCGTCATAAACGGTGTACTGGATGTACTGCCCTTCCTTCTTATCGGTGACGAAGAGCTCCAGCTCCACCTGTGCGTCCTTACCGGTGACCACCGGCGTGACCTTGATGCCCGGGCCGCCGTAGTAGCTCAGGTCGAAATGGCTCTGGGGGACACAAAGGATCTCCACGCTCCGGTACAGACCACCGTAGAAAGTGAAGTCCGCTACCTGAGGATATACCCGGTCGTTGGGGGCATTGTCCACGGCGATCACCAGCAGATGCTCCTCGGACAGATGCTCCGTCAGCTCCACACGCCATGTGGAGTAGCCGCCGTCGTGGCTGGCGATCTGCTTGCCATCCAGATAGACCCAAGCCGAGGAATTGGCACCCTTGATCTCCAGATAGTACCGCTCCGCCTTGGGCAGGTCCGCTTTCTGGATGGTCTTGGCATAATAGCAGGTGCCCCGGTGATAATCACTGCCACCGTCCTGCCCGTCCAGCGCGTTCCAGGAATGGGGAAGATCCACCCAGTCCCACAGCTTGGGCATCTCCTGGGGCACACAGTCCGCCATCTTGGTGAATGCCCACTTCTGATCGATGTTGACGATCGTTCTCATGATGATATTACCTCCTGATGCTAGGCTCTATACTTCGCTTATCATATTATATTACAAATCCAACCGTATTTCAAGCGCGAAATATGTTCATTTCCACCAATCCCCGTCGCCACAGAGCGGAGGCAGGCCGCACCATCGTTACAGCAGGAATGGGCCGTTGCGAAACGAACGTTTCGCAACGGCCCATCAGCATCATATCATATCATCAGGCGAAAGCATCCAGCGCCAGCTTGAAGGCGCCGTAAGCACCGGCGTCGTTGCCCAGAGAAGCCAGCTCGAAGCGGACGTTGGAAGCCGCGTGGAACACGTACTTCTGGAAATAGGGCTTGGTGCCCTCGATCAGGACCTTACCGGCCTTGCTGACACCGCCGCCAAGGACCACGGCCTCAGGGTTGACCACACAGCACAGGTCCGCAAGGAACTCGCCCAGCAGAGCGTAGTACTTCTCCAGGATCTCCTGCGCCACCGCGTCACCGGCCTTGCCGGCGTCGAAGATGTCCTTGCAGGTGATCGCCTCCAGGATTCGCAGAGAGGAGAAGGCATCGGTGGAAGCCAGATGCTTGTAAGCCATGCGGACGATGCCGGTGGCGGAGCAATACTGCTCCACACAGCCACGCTTGCCACAGCCGCACTGCTCGGTCTCATCTCTCATGAGCACCAGATGGCCGATCTCAGCGCCGGAGCCGTGCGCGCCGTGGAGGAGCTTGCCCTCGATCACGATGCCGCCGCCAACGCCGGTGCCCAGTGTCACGAAGACCATGTTGTCACAGCCCTGACCGCCGCCCTTCCAGTACTCGCCCAGCGCCGCCACATTGGCGTCGTTGCCGGCCTTCACGGGGAAGCCGGTGAGCTCGGACAGCCGGTCAGCGATGTTGAACACGCCCCAGCCCAGATTGACGCACTTATTGACCACGCCCTTGCTGTCCACAGGACCGGGCACGCCGATGCCGATGCCCACGATGGAGCCGGCACCGATCTCCTTGCTGTCCATGTAGCCCTTGATGGAAGCGGCGATGTCCGGCAGGATCTGCACACCGCCACCGGCGGTGACCGTGGGGATCTCCCACTTGTCCAGGATCGTGCCGTTCTCGTCGAAGTAAGCGATCTTGACGGTGGTACCGCCCAGATCCACACCAAAACCGTATCTCATATATGTATCCTCCTGTTTCAGGTTTTCATCCCTTACATTATACATAGCCTGAACAAAAAAAGCCATAGCCACGGCGGTTTTTTTTCAAAACTTTTATAACTTTTATCCGGGGGCTTGCGTTCCATGCGATTTTGCGGTAACATATACTTTGGTGGAGGATGGCTCTTTCACAGAGCGCTCCGGACCGCCGTTCCCATATCATCTTCTATTTAATCAAAATATAGAAAGGACGTACACCCAATGATCAAAGTTGACATTTCCAACGTCTGGGGCGAAGTTTCCCTGCCTGACCTGCTGGCCATGGAGAAGGAGGTCTTCGATGCCCACATGACCCTGTCCGAGCGCACCGGCGCCGGCAACGATTTCGTGGGCTGGCTGGACCTGCCCGTCCGTGAGCCCACCGAGGAGATCATCCGCATCCAGAAGGCTGCCGAGAAGATCCGCAACGAGTCCGAGGTCTGCGTGGTCGTGGGCATCGGCGGCTCCTATCTGGGCCCCCGTGCCGCCATCGAGCTGCTGCAGGGTCCCAACCACAACATCGGCAAGGGCAAGGGCGATCCTCAAATCTTCTTCGCCGGCAACGGCCTGTCCACCCGTCACTGGAACGAGCTGATGCGTCTGCTGGAGGGCAAGGACTTCTCCGTGATCGTGATCTCCAAGTCCGGCACCACCACCGAGCCTGCCATCGCTTTCCGTGGCCTGAAGTGGATGCTGGAGCGGAAGTACGGTACCGACGGCGCCAACAGCCGCATCTACGCCATCACCGACCCTGCCAAGGGCGCTCTGCGTCAGATGGCCGACGAGCAGGGCTGGGAGACCTTCGTGATCCCCCCCAGCGCCGGCGGCCGTTTCTCCGTGCTGACCCCCGTGGGCCTGCTGCCCATCGCCGTGGCCGGTATCGACATCATGTCCATGATGAACGGTGCCATGGATGCCAAGGAAGCCTATGACATCCGTCTATTCGGATGTCTTGAACTTTGGATTCAGTTTCTGGACGAACCAAATGAACGTCGGCTTCAGCAATTTTGAGCCTGAGGAAGTGCTCCGGCTTGTAGAAAGGATTGAGGCTGCCCTGCTGGACAACGATGTTGGGAAG
>JAFNXT010000250.1 GCA_017378975.1 Oscillospiraceae bacterium | reverse complement strand
GGGGGAGCGTTTGGTCATGGAGGCACCTCCTGATGTTTTTCTGAGGAGAGTGTATCACGGTTCGGGGCGAAGCGCAAGGGGGATATCCTCACCGGATATCGATCACGTTTTTGGACTGACGGCGAGTTCGGATGGACGAATGCAGGATGCACAATGCAAATTGTGCATTCTGCATCCTGCATTTTGCATTTGTCAAAAAGCCAAACGATAGTTTATGGGTTTACCGAAACGCTGATGAACGTTACGGAACGTTCATTTCTGTGGGGTTGATATATGGGATCAAACGTGGTATGATATGCTGGATGTAATGAAAAAGAAGGGATATCATGGAGCTTTGGACCTATGAACACGCCGTGACACTGATCCCGGCGATGATCGTGATGTGTATCGTCGGAGCGTTGCTTCGATGGTGGCTGGGGGATAAGGACCGGAAGGTCCGGATGATCCCCTTCCAGATCCTTGCGGCGGTGCTGTTCCTCGTGGAGATCGGCAAGCAGGTGCTGTCTTTTGAGGATGGGTACGATCTGTATCATCTGCCTTTCCATTTCTGCTCGCTGTTCATCTTCTTCCTGCCGCTGATGGCGTTCTATCGGGGCCGCCATGCCCGTAAGGTATGGGCGGCGGGGACGGCGTTTTGTTTCTCCGTGACGCTCCTGATGATGATCTATCCGGCTCTCATCTACAGCGCCGACAATATCCGCAACTTCTTCCATGGCTATTTCGATTTCCACACGGTGTTCTTCCACAACATCGTGATCATGGAGTCGGTCCTGATCGTGGCGCTGGGGCTCCATTCGCCGGAGGCCGGGGATACGAAGGCGGCGATCTGGACCACGGTGGGCTTCTGTGTGGTGTCCGCTTCCATGGCCCATCTGCTCAAGACCAATTTCGCCAACTACTATACCTGCAACATCCCGCCGCTGGAGACGGTCCGGCAGGCAGTGGCGCAGGCCGTGGGCGTGGTCCCGGCCCAGCTCCTGTATGTCATGATCGTGTCCGCGCTGAACATCGGTTTCGTCTGTATGGCCTACTGGGTCTATCGGGCGGTCCGCAGAGGGATCTGGGGCAAGGCCGCGACGACTGCGCGTGTTTCGTAAAAAGGAGTTATTATCGTGAAAAAGATCGTCAAGATCACAGCCTTCCTGCTGGCCTTCGCTCTGGTCTTATGGGCGGCCCAGCGGATCCTGATGCCCAAGTATGTTTCCGAGGCACAGGACGGGCGGCTGATCGGGGAATACTATGATTCGTCCATGGATCATGATGTCCTGTTCATCGGTGACTGCGAGGTGTATGAGAACATCTCCCCTGTGACCCTGTGGCAGGACTATGGCATCACCTCTTACGTCCGGGGAAGCCCTCAGCAGCTGATCTGGCATTCCTACTATCTGATGGAAGAGACGCTGAAGTATGAAAAGCCCGAGGCCTTCGTCTTCAACGTGCTGTCCATGAAATACGGCGAGCCCCAGAGCGAGGCCTACAACCGGCTGGCGCTGGACGGCATGAGGTGGTCTTCCTCCAAGGTCCAGTCGGTCCGGGCGGCCATGACGGAGGAAGAGGACTTCCTTTCCTATGTGTTCCCCCTGCTCCGGTTCCACTCCCGGTGGAGCGAGCTGAAGTGGGAGGATGTGCGGTACGCCTTTGGCGGCGTCCCCCAGCTTTCTGTCAACGGCTATCTCATGCGGATCGACGTGGACGGGGTGGAGGCGCTCCGTACCGGCCGTCCGCTGATGGACTATACGCTCCCTCAGATCTGCTGGGACTATCTTGAGAAGATGCGTCTGCTGTGTGAGGAGAACGGCGTGGAGCTGATCCTCATGAAGGCACCCACCAGCACCCCCCAGTGGACGTGGTACGACGAGTGGGACGCGCAGATGGAAAGCTACGCGCAGGAGCATGGGCTGGCTTACTACAATTTCCTGGAGGATGTGGACGCCATCGGGCTGGACTTCATGACCGATACCTACGATCAGGGCGGCCATCTGAACCTGTCCGGTGCCGAGAAGCTGAGCCGTTATTTCGGCAAGATCTTGCGGGAGGATCACGGCATCGCCGGTCATGCCGGTGATCCGGTCATTGAGGACCGGTGGCAGACCATCGCGGATCAGTATGAGCAGATCCGCCAGACCCAGGAGAAGCTCCTGAAAGAGAACGGGAAACTCACCGGGTTCACCGGTATCCAATGAAAGGAAGGATAGAAATGAAGAAACTGATCGCGATCTTGCTGGCGATGGTCTGTGTGCTGTCTTTGTGCGCCTGTGGCGGCGGAGCGCCCGAGACCACCGAGGGCCAGCCCAAGGAGACCACCCCCTCCGCCGGGGAAGAGGCATATACCTGCACCTATGAGGGCGTGAAGATCCGTCTGGGCTATGACGTGGGCGATGTGGTGTCCGATCTGGGCGAGCCCAAGGACCGTGCCGTCACCGAGAGCTGTGCCTTCGGCGGCAACGACATCGTTTATGACTACCGCAGTGTGAAGATCTCCGCCAACGACGAAGAGGGCTTCGAGCGGGTCTACTGCGTGGAGCTGGTGGACGATATGGCCCAGACCGAGGAGGGCATCAAGATCGGTGCCACCGCTGAGGCCGTCACCGCCGCTTACGGCGAGCCCACCACCAGCAACGCCGGTGGTGTGATCTACACCAAGGGCGGCGTGGAGCTGCGGTTCCTGATGAAGGACGGGAAGGTCACCTCCATCCAGTACATGCTGGAGGGCGTTGCGTAAAACGGGGCGGGTGTTCACGATCTGGTCGAAATTTGTTTCCGATCGGGTCATGGGCTGTTCATGGGGCGGCGTTATCATGATAGCATGAGGACGGCGGAAGCCGTGAGCCGCCGTCTTCACCTCCGTAGATCCTCTTTTTTACCTCTCTTCTTTTTCTGAACATTCGCGGGAAGCGTGCCGTCCGGTTTGGGCGGCACGCTTTCTTTTTGTCCAGTGGAAGGGTGAAAAAACGGCATTTTTTTGTGCAGATCACGGATTGGATCTTGAGGATGGAAGCGTTATAATAGGGCTCAATGGATAAGAAGGGAAGGGTCTTTTATGGAATTCCTGTTGGCGATCGGTATCGCCATGTTCGCCGGGCTTTTGCTGTCCCGGGCAGTGTCCCGGCTGAATCTGCCGGACGTGACCAGCTATCTGATCTCCGGTGTGCTGATCGGTCCGCTGGTGCTGGGCAGACTGGGTGTCCCGGGGCTGGGTTTCGACAGCTTTGAGTTCGTGGAGGAGATGGGGCTGGTCTGTGATGCGGCGCTGGGCTTCATCGCGTTCTCTATCGGTAGTGAGTTCCGGGTCTCCGCTCTGCGGAAAATCGGTCGGCAGGCCACGGTGATCGCTGTGTTCCAGGCGCTGACGGCGACGCTGTTCGTGGATCTGGCGCTGGTGGCGCTGCATTTTGCCTTGGGCGACAAGCTCCCGGTGTCCACCTGTCTGATCCTGGGTGCCATCGCCACCGCCACGGCCCCTGCGGCCACCCTGATGGTGGTGAACCAGTATAAGGCCAAGGGTCCTCTGACCGATATCCTCATGCCCATCGTGGCGCTGGATGATGCGGTGGGTCTGATCGTCTTCGCCGTGTCCAAGGGCGTTGCCAAGGCCGTGGCCGGTGGCCAGATGAGCGTGATCTCCGTGCTGGTCGATCCCATGGTGGAGATCGTGGCCTCTCTGGCGCTGGGTGCGGTGCTGGGCTGGGTGTTCAGTCTGGTGGAGAAGTATTTCAACTCCAACTCCAAGCGGCTGAGCTTGGCGGTGGCCTTCGTGTTTTTGTGCGCCGGTCTGTCCAAGATCCACTTCCAGCTTGGGGCGGTCCGGGTGGGTTTCTCGTCTTTGCTGGTGTGCATGATGTGCGGCACCATCTTCTGCAACCTGTGCGACTTCTCCGAGGAGATCATGCACAAGACCGAGCGGTGGACGGGACCTCTGTATGTGCTGTTCTTCGTGGTCTCCGGCGCGGAGCTGGATCTGCGTGTGTTCGCCGATCTGGCGGTGGTGGGGATCGGCGTGGTCTATATCCTCTCCCGGTCCGCCGGTAAGATCCTGGGCGCGTCTGTCAGTGCCAAGGCCATGAAGTGTGAGCCCAGCATCTGCAAGTATCTGGGCATCACCCTCCTGCCTCAGGCCGGTGTGGCTTTGGGCATGTCCGTCACCGTGGCGGCGGAGTTCGGTGCCGAGGGTGCCGTGATCCGGAACATCGTGCTGTTCTCCGTGCTGATCTATGAGCTGGTGGGCCCCATGCTCACCAAGATGGCCCTGACTGCCGCCGGCGATATCCGGCCCAAGCCGTCGGTGGACCGTCACGATCTGAGCGCTTGACATTTCTGCCCCGATCTTGTATGATCGGGGCAGATACTTTTTTATAGAAAAGGAGCGTTTCCTATGTACTATACCATGAAGGTGGCAGGTCTGGAAAGAGATCTTCCCATCTGTCCTGTGAACGATTCCCTCTCCATCGCCGGATTCGTGATCTTCGGCGATCCCGAGCTGACCGTAGCCTGCGCCCGGGAGCTTCTGGCCCGCGCGCCGGAGTATGACTACATCCTGACCGCCGAGGCCAAGGGCATCCCGCTGGCCCATGAGATGGCCCGTCAGGCCGGGGACGCACGGTACATCCTAGCCCGGAAGGCCCCGAAGCTGTATATGAAGGACGTGTTCGAGGTGTCTGTCCGGTCCATCACCACCGCCAGAGAGCAGAAGCTGTATTTGGACGGTGCGGACGCGGAGCTCATGAAAGGCAAGCGCATCCTTCTGGTGGACGACGTGATCTCCACCGGCGAGAGCCTTGCGGCGCTGGAGGCGCTGGCGGAAAAGGCCGGCGGCATCATCTGCGGCCGCCTGGCGATCCTGGCCGAGGGCGATGCCCAGGACCGGGAGGACCTTATCTATCTGGAAAAGCTGCCCTTGTTCCACCCGGATGGGACCGTCATGGGCTGAGGAAGTGGAGCAAGACCTGTCATCGCTGTTTTGGCGATGACAGGTCTTTTTTGTGTCAGGATCTGCCGGTCGAAAGTTGCTGGCTTTGGGTGATATGTATGATCAATGTATTGCAAAACGCGAGGAGCGTGTGTAGTATATATATAGAAAAGTGTCACCGGCACGGCAGAGAATGGGTGGATCTGCACAAGGGTGCAGGCGAAGGACGGGGGAGTCCTCTGGCCTGAGTAGCGGAGACACAGGACTGTTCCCTGTCTTATGTCTTTGAACCAATCAAACTACCAAGGAGGAAACCGCCATGGATCAGCAATACGCCATTGAGCTGCGGGGCATCCGAAAGACCTTCGGCAGCGTGGTGGCCAACAACGGTATCAATCTGAACGTCAAACCCGGCGAGATTCTGGCTCTGCTGGGCGAAAACGGATCCGGCAAGACCACTCTGATGAATATGCTTTCCGGTATTTACAAGCCGGACAGCGGCCAGATTTTTGTGGACGGCAAGGAAGTCTCCATCGATTCTCCCGAGGATTCCAAGCGCCTGGGCATTGGCATGGTCCATCAGCACTTCAAGCTGGTGGATGTGTTTTCCGCCGCCGATAACATCTGGATGGGCCGGGAAAAGTCCGGTTTCCTGATGAAAAAGGATCGTTTTGCCGAGATCGAATCCATGGCAAAGCGGTTTGGCTTTGACATTGATCCCAGAAAAAAGGTCTACAATATGTCCGTGTCCGAAAAGCAGACTCTGGAGATCATCAAGGTTTTGTATTACGGAGCAAAGATCATCATTCTGGACGAACCCACCGCTGTCCTTACGGTGCAGGAGGTGGACAAGCTCTTCCGTGTGCTGCGGCGGATGAAGGATGAGGGCCACTCCATTATCATCATCACCCACAAGCTCAACGAGGTTATGGAGATCTCCGACCGGGTGGCTATTTTGCGTAAGGGCGAGTATATCACTACCGTCAATACATCCGAGACCAATGAGCAGGCCCTTACCGAATGGATGGTGGGTCATAAGGTGGATCTGAACATTGACCGACCCATCGTAGACAAGACCCGGCCTTTGCTGGAGCTGCGGGATGTGTCCATCCGCAGTGACGAGGGTGCTGTTGCCATCAGCGGCGTAAATTTCTACATCCGGGGCGGTGAAATTCTGGGCGTTGCC
>JAFNXT010000249.1 GCA_017378975.1 Oscillospiraceae bacterium | reverse complement strand
GTCCTCCGCAAGACGGCGAACTTGCCCCCTCATTCAAGAGGGGGGTGGCCCGAAGGGTCGGGGGGAGTGATCGCCCACGCAGTGGGCGATCTGTTTTTCGCCGTGCGAAAAACAGCGGCGGGGGCAAGCCCCCGCCCTACATAGCTTGCGTGTGGGTCTTTTATTCTTCTGTCGGCTTCTTCTCGGCGTTCAGAGCGTCCAACACGATGTCTTTATAGGGGTTGGCGATCACGGTGCGGTAGGTGTGGTAGATCACCATGCCGGGCTTGCCGGAGGGGACCTTCTTCACCTGCTTCACGGGGGTCACATCCACCGGGATGTTCTGACCGCCGGTGGTCTCGGAATAGTAGGCCGCCAGCTGTGCCGCCTGCGTGATCGTGTCGTCCGGAGGCGTGGTGCCGCCGCAGGAGATGATCACATGGGAGCCGTGGACCTTGCTGGCGTGGAGCCAGATGTCGTCCTTTCGGGCCAGCTTGAAGGTCAGCTCGTCGTTCTGGCGGTTGTTCCGGCCCACATAGATGGGGTAGCCGTCAGTGGACTCGAAGCGCATGGGGGGCAGCTTGCTCTGCTTCATCCGGCGCTTGCCGGAGTCGGCCTTCAGATATCCGCCGGCCTGGAGCTCCTGCCGGATCTCCTCCAGCTCCTGCTCCGTGGCGGCACGGTCCAGCTCCTCCAGCACGCTCTTCAGGTACTCCAGCTCCTCCCGGCCGATGGCAAGCTGTTTGGTCAGCTCCTTCTCGGCGGTCTTCATCCGGGCGTAATCCTTATAATACTTGGCGGCGTTCTGCTGGGGGGACAGGAGCTCCGAGATCGGGATGTCGATCAGCTTCATGTCCTCGTCGTACAGATCCTCCGCCTGCAGGACCTTCTGGCCCTTGCGGATCCTGTGGAGGTTGGCAGAGATGATGTCGCCAAGCTGGCGCAGACGCTCCCGGTCGTAGGTGGCGGTGAGCTCCTTCTCCTGGATGGCGATCTTCCGCTTCAGCCGCTGGCACAGGTTGGAGACGGTCTTGCGGACCGTCTGGCTCTTTTGCCGCATGGCATCCTTCCGGTCCCGAAGGGTGTAGAATTTGTCCAGCAGGGCCGAGAAGCCCTCCGCCTCCTGACAGGGGCCGTATTGCCGCAGGGGGCAGAAGGCGAACTGCTTGGGCGTGCCGTCCGGTCCGGCGGTGTAACAGGGCACGGGATGCTCCAGATGCTCATGGAAGAACAGCCCCAGCTTCTGTGCCACTGCATCCACGTCCAGACCCTCCACCCGGGCATCCGTATCCCCGGCGGCGAAGAGGGCCGCTTCCCGACACACCAGAGGGGACAGGCCACCCAACTGATCCATGAGCCGGTCCGCAAGGATATCTCTGCCGGGTCTACATAACAAGTCTACATAAAACGCGGTGAGGGGATCCTTTGATGTCATCAAGTCAGGCGTGTCGTCCTGAGCGAGCGGAGCGAGTCGAAGGACCTTCGCACCAAGGACACTGCCATGGTCGCCCCGATGCGCAGATCCTTCGTCGGCATATGCCTCCTCAGGATGACAGGGTTTTCCCGATGTAGCCACATTGGGGGCGAGGGGGTGGGCTTTTCGTATGGGCTCCGGATCCTGATAGCTGAGCCCCGGCAGGGCGGGACGCTTGCTGGTCTCGTCCAGACCGATCCGCCGCAGACAGTCGGCGATCCGCCCGTCCGGTCCCAGCAGGTACAGGTTACAGGTCCTGCCCATGAGCTCCGCCACCAGCCGCTTCTGCACCGGGTCGCCCATCTCGTCGATGCAGTCGAAGGTGAAGACCGCCGCCCGTTCCATGGGGGGCTGGCTCACCTCCACCAGCCGGGCACCGGACAGGTGTTTGCGAAGGAGCATACAGAACATGGGCGGCTCCGGGGGATTCTCCGGGGTGGCGGTGGTCAGATGGAGCCGGGGCGCCGCCGGGTCCGCCGCGATCAGCAGCTTGGCCCGGGTCTCCCGGCTCTTCAGATGGACGATCACCGTATTACGGCTGGGCTGGTGGATCTTCTCCACCCGTGCCTCCCCCAAAGCCCGGATCTCGTCCAGTACGAATGATAAATAAAAAGCATCGAATGCCATGTTGTCCTCCAGTTCGTTTTCGGGGATGTAGGGTGGGGGCATGCCCCCACCGGTGGTTTTCGCTTTGCGAAAACCACATCGCCCTATGGGGCGATAAACACATACGATGCGCCGCCCTCCCGGGCTGCGACGGCTGGGGCATGCCCCAGCCCTACGATGGGGTTCCGTCCATGATGAGCCGGAACAGCTCGTCCAGCCGGTCGGTCCGGCCAAAGAGCCACAGGGCTCCGAAGAGGGCTTCCAGACCGGTGGCTTTGGCGTACTGGGCCGGGGTCGCACCTTTTGGCACGGCGTGGACGTGGGAATTCTTCCCCCGGCGGTAATAGGCCAGTTCCTCTTCCGTCAGATGGGGCAGGAGCTTCTCCACAGCCGCCGCCTGCGCCGGGGCCTTCACCAGCGCCACGGTCTGCTTGTGGAGCTGGGCCACGGTCTTGTCTCCATGGGCGCACAGCCACGTGCGGACCATCACTTCATACACGCCGTCCCCCATATGGGCCAGACCCAGATTGGAGATCGCGTCGATGCTCCGTTTGTCCATATCCGGCTTCAAATAGTTCTCCAAGGATGATCGCCTCCTTATATCTGGCACCATGATAGCAGAACTTTTCCCGATCGTAAATCCTATTTTTACGCAGGTCCGCCCCAGACCGACCATCGTCCGCCGATGGGTGACGATCTACAAAAGACCACGGGAAAAATCCTGTATTTTTACAAATCTGATACTTTACAACATCTTTACCGTATTGTATAATCAAACTGTGCGGAAACAACGCTTCCGCACATCCAACACATCTACCATGCCGTGTGAAACGGCAAGATATGAAATGGAGGAAATCAACATGTCTGTTAAAGTTGCAATCAATGGTTTCGGTCGTATCGGCCGTCTGGCTTTCCGTCAGATGTTCGGTGCCGAGGGCTTCGAGGTCGTCGCTATCAATGACCTGACCTCCCCCAAGATGCTGGCTCACCTGCTGAAGTATGACTCCACTCAGGGCGCTTACGCTGCTCCCTTCGGCACTCATACTGTCGAGGCTGGCGAGGACAACATCGTTGTCGACGGCAAGACCATCACCATCTATGCTAAGGCTAACGCTGCCGAGCTGCCC
>JAFNXT010000248.1 GCA_017378975.1 Oscillospiraceae bacterium | reverse complement strand
GCCCGATCCCGTAGCGAAGGAAGGCCCGGTGGGCTTCCTGCCATGGCGTGGGCGCGGTGGGGCGGTCCAGAAGGTCTTTCCAGCGTGGGGTCAGGATCTCAAGACCGGCGTAGAAGTCGCATAGCTTTTGGATGGAGAAGGACTGGGCCACCCTTCTGCCGAAGGCCAGCTCCGCCTCCGGATCGAAGGGCTCGGCGTCGGCACCGTCCAGCCGGTCCTGCGCCCGGTAGGCGTAGAGGAGCAACAGAGCGGCGGCGTTCTCAAGCGGGGCCGAGTCCAGGATCTGGAGGGCTTCCTCTCTGGTCCGCAGGAGCACCGCCATGGCGTCCTGATCGTACTCCGGAGCTTCGTCGCCGGGGACCTGATCCACCACCGGTGGCTCTGACGGGGCGGAGAGGATGATCCGGGCGGCTTCGGGACAGCTCAGCTCCAGTCCCAGCTCCAGAAAGTCGCCGTAATCGTGGCGGAGCCGGGGGAACTGCCGGCAGACCTGACACAGGCCCTCTTCTCCCAGCTCATATTGGATCTGGCACAGGCCGTCCTGTCGCCACATGGGGCACCGGCGGTCCGTGATCTGGAGGGTCCAGTCCCCGTCTTCGTCATGGGTCAGCTTCTCCCGGAGCCGGTCCCCCAGAGGACCGGGCAGGGCAAGATAGCGTTGGACGGAGCTTTCGTCCACCTGTACGTCCCATTCCTGACAACAGCTATCGGGACAAGCCCCGGCGATGCATCGGAAACGGTCATAATATGAGGGTCGGCGTTGTTCCATGGGATACCTTCTTTCGGTCCGGATGTGACGACAGCGTGGCCCGGGGGCCACGCTGTGCAGACTGTCAAAAAAGTGGTGTCATCCCGAGACCAGTCCGCAGACTGGTCGTGGGGATCCCCCGGTCGGTAGGGAAATGTATCGAAAACTGGCCTAAAAAGGTAGGGGATCGCCACGTCGGGCTTCGCCCTCCTCGCGAAGACATGGTTTTTGATACGCTGTAGATGGTTCATTCTTCGGGCTTGATGGCGTAGAGAGAGGACGCGGCATCCGACAGAGCACGCTTGCTGCCGGTGACGGCCTGCTGGAGGGCGGCCAACTGGCCCACCACCTGATCGGCCAGCGTGGCGATCTGGGCGGCGGCGTCGTCTACCTTGATGGTGGCATCGGCGATCACGCCGTTGGCACGGTGGTACATGACCTCGGTGCGCTCCTTGGCCTGACGCTCCACCCGCTCGGCACGGCGGTAAGCCTCCAGCTCGTCATCACTGCGGCGCTTGGTCTCCGCCTGCGCGGACAGGGCCTCGTCCCGCTCCTGCTTCACCTTGGCCAGCTCCTTCTCAAGATCGGCCCATGCCTGCTCGGCGGTGGCCAGCTCACGCTCCAGCTCAGCCACACGGGCCTCCAGCGCGTCGGCCTTGTCCTCCAGCTCCGCAGAAGGGGCAGGGGTGGCACGCAGATCCTGGTTCTCCTGCTGGACCGCCGCCAGATCGGACCGAAGCTGGTTGAGCTGGGTGGTGTGCTTGGAGTTGATGTACTCGATATAGTGTACCACGTCCTCCCGATGGAAGCCGTTGAAGGCACTGCGGAAATTATAGGATGGGGTCATGGAAAGCTCCTCCTTGACGAGTTTATCGCATATTTTCCCTATCATACCACATTTCTTTCAGGAAAACAACCTTTCACAGGTGCCAGAAAATTTTATTTTTCCCCTTTACAAACAGAGAAAAGCCTGATATAATATCTGGGCTATCAAGCAATGCACCGGTGGCTCAATGGATAGAGCATCGGATTCCGGTTCCGAGGGTTGGGGGTTCGAGTCCCTTCCGG
>JAFNXT010000247.1 GCA_017378975.1 Oscillospiraceae bacterium | reverse complement strand
CTGTGCACCACCATCGCGGGGAGCTGTGAGTTCGACACCGACACCAAGTCTCAGGGCAACTGCTACGTGGACTTCGGTGGCTATAAGGTGTTCACCAGCGAAGTGGCAGGCTGTCGGCGTTACGGCATGATCGTGGACAGCGGCGTCTTCAACGGCTACTGCTACCATGTGCCTGTGAACGGACAGAACGTCTTCAATTCCTGAAAAAAGGGGCCGCACCGGCAACGGTGCGGCCCCTTTAAAAATGATAGAACTGCTGGCTACGCCGTGGTCCTCCTTATACAGAAAGATGCTCCCCGGATCCGGGGAGCATCTTTTGGGTGTCTCGTTATTCTTCGACAGGCTCGCGGTGTTCGATAAGTACGGCGCAGGTCCGGCAGGGGAGGTGCATCTCGATGAAGTATTCGCCGGGACGCTCGGGGTCCTCCTGGGCGGTGTAAGTCATGTGGGGGATCTGGCCCCAGCCGCCATACTTCCAGTCATCGCTGGTGAAGGCGACCTCAAAGCTGGTCCCCTGCATGACAGGGATCCGGAAATTACCGTGGGACCAGCTGGGGTGGAAGTTGAAGGCGAACAGCAGACCCTTTCTGGAGAAAGCGATGGTCTTGCGGTAATCGTCCATGATATGCAGGTCACCGAAATGCTGGCTGAACATATCCACAGACTTTGTGATCGCCACCATGTCCCGGTCGAATTCACCGAGGAAGCGGTATTTCAGGTCACGGTTGTCCTGCAGGCTCCACTGACGGCGGCAGTAGTGGAAGCTCCAGCCGTTGCCTTCGCGGGGGAAGTCGATCCATTCAGGATGACCGAATTCGTTACCCATGAAGTTCAGATAAGCTTCGCCGCCACCGGCCAGAGTGAAGAGCCGGATCATCTTGTGCAGAGCGATGGCACGATCGATGTGAGCATTGTGGCAGTGCTGATGCATGTCGGAGTACATGCTGGCACCAGCCAAACGGAAGATCAGAGTCTGGTCGCCCACCAAGGCCTGATCGTGGCTTTCTACGTAAGCGACAGTCTTTTCGCCGGGACGGCGCAAGCACATATCGTTCCACATCTGGCGGATGTGCCACCACTCGTCCTGGACTTCCTTGACAGTCCTGACCCACATATCCGGCAGACCCATGCCCAGACGGTAATCGAAGCCGATACCGCCATCCTCGATGGGAAGGCACATACCGGGCATACCGGACATATCCTCGGCGATGGTGATGGCGTTGGGATCGACCTGACGGATCAGCTCGTTGGCAAGCTGGAGGTAGGTGATAGCTTCCACGTGGGTGTTGACGGAGAAATACTTCTCGTTATGATCGAAGTTGGTGCCAAGGCCGTGGTCGTGATAGAGCATAGAAGTGACACCGTCGAAGCGGAATCCGTCGAAGTGATACTCGGTCATCCAGAACTTCAGATTTGACAGCAGGAAGTGGATCACCTCATCCTTGCCGTAGTTGAAGCATTTGGTGCCCCAGGCGGGGTGGTCGCCCTTGCCGCCATCGTGGAAGAACTGCCAGGTGGTGCCGTCGAACATATTGATGCCTTCGGTGTAGTTGCTGACAGCGTGAGAGTGGACCACGTCAAGCAGGACACGGATGCCCATCTCGTGAGCCTTATTGACCAGATATTTCAGGTCTTCACGTTTGCCGAACCAGGAGGACGCGGCAAAGAAACTGGATACCTGATAGCCGAAGGAGCCATAGTAAGGATGCTCCATGATGGCCATGAGCTGGATAGTGTTATAACCTGCCTTCTTCACTCTGGGCAGGACATACTCGGCAAAATCGTAGTAAGAGCCGACCTTGCCTTCTTCCTGCGCCATGCCAACATGGGCTTCGTAGATGTACAGGCTGTCTTCACCCTTGAAATCCTGATCGGTCCAGGGGTACTGCTTGCTGTCGTCCGTGATTTCGGCACACCAGGTGATGGAGCCCGGGTCCTGGACCACACGGCGGGCATAGAGGGGGATGTGCTCGGTGCGCTGGAAGTTCGCGTCTACGATGGTCTTGACCTTACAGCCTTCCCACAAGGCGTTCTCGCCCTCCAGGAACAGCTCCCAGCTACCGTTGCCCAAGCTCTTGAGGGGATGGCTGGTCCAGTTCCAGCCGTTGAAATCGCCGGTCAGGTAGAGCTGGTAAGCGCTGGGGGCCCATTCACGGTAGACCCAGCCGCCCTCGACACGGTGGAAACCGTAGTACTCGTGACCGTTGGCAAAGGTATTCAGGTCCCCTCCGTTGGGGAGGAGCCGGGCTTTCGTTTCGTGATACAGACGCATCCGCAGATCGATATCGTTGGCATGCCACTGCAGTACGGGATTCAATTCTAAGATCTTGTACATGATGTTCACTCCTGAGATTTGATTTGCATAAGATACTACCATAATTCTATCATAAATACCCATGATTGCAATATGGAACTTTGTATAAAAAACAGCCAGCGCTTTGGCAGGGCTGAACGATGTATATTTTGACGGGACAGCGCAAGACTAAGCACGGAGCCGGCGGTGGTCGGTCAATGGGAGGGCTTATGAGAAAAAGGATGACAGGTATGGTCTTGGCGTTGGTCGCGTTTCTTACGATGGTGAAGGGGACGAGTTGGGTGAACGTGAAGGCTATGGACACAGGGACTGTCCACACGCTGGATAGTGATGCTTTTCGAATGGCTGAAAATATGCTCGTGGCTGCCGGTTCCGTTGTAGATGTGATCGAGGATCATCTTGTGTCCGGTCCCGGTGGAGCGGTGTTCCGGGGGTCCCGGACCCCGGCATTCATCCGGAGGATCCTGCTCGTGACCATCGGGGAGCAGATACCGGATGAGGTCGTTACGGCAACTGGGGTAGGAGAGGGCGAGATGGCTCAGGAGATCTATGTCATGGCCTGTATATATTATGACGCGATCCATTTTCGTGGGGAAGACCAAAAGATGGCCCACAGGATGGCGGCGGAGGAAGGTGTTCGGTACCTTCTCGTTGAAAAGATGGGGGTAACAGAGGATGATGCCCGGTCGATCATTTCTTCGTTACGGGATCATACTGTGGGTAAATCGAAAGAGCCGACTGTATGGGATGATACAGTCGGCTCTTTGGTGGTATCGATGCGAGCAGATGGTGTTACGCGGGAAGATGCGCGTCGATCACGGTCTTCATCTCGTCGTAGGTAGTGGAACCGATCACTTTGTAAATGATGGTGCCGTCCTGGTCGAGGATCACAGTGACAGGCCAGGCAGAGGTGCCGCCCACACTCTTGAAGAAGGCTTCATTTTCTACGTCACGGCAGTGGGTGTAGCCCCAACTGTCCTGAAAGTTATCGGCGATGTATTGGGGGATATCCTGAAAGTATTCCTGATTAGAATGGACCACGAGGACCTCGATATCATCGCCGTATTCCTGTTTGAGCAGAGGGAATTCAGTCTGAAGTTCTTTCACACAGGCACTGCAATAGATATACCAGAAATTGACGACCGTGACTTTGCCCTTGGTATCGCTGGGCTTGATGGTGCCGTCCTGTCCGTACAGCGTCAGATCGAAATCGGGACAAAGATTGCCGATCTCTCCGCCCACCTCTGCCGGAGGCGGATCTTTGTCGATGACGTTGTAGTATACGAGACTTCCGCCAAGGATCATGGCCATGGCGATGGCAACGATGGACCTTGCGACCTTCGTTTTCCTGGGCAAGGGCGTGCCGGGGAAGTCGCAGGGGTCCACGGTCATATTTTTGGTTTTCACTGCGGTGCCGGTCTCGTTGGGAGCCAGCAGGATCTTGGGGCCCTTATAGCTGATCGCTCCGGTGGGACAGATGTTGACACAGCTTCCGCAGCTGATACATTCATGGTCGCCTACATGATGGATATCCATCTTGCATTGGCCCACGCACAGTCCGCAGTCTACGCACTTGGGCTTGTCCAGCTTCATCCCAAGGAAGGAGATCTTGTTGAACAACCCGTAAATCGCACCAAGGGGGCAGAAGAACCGGCAGAAGGACCGGTAGATGAATACCGATGCGACGATGAATACCACAAGGATCACGAACTTCCACGTGAACAGGGGGCCCAGCATACCGAAAAGGTCCGTATTCGCCTCGTTGGACAGCAGTCCGCCAGCGCCCAGCAGGGTGCCGGAGGGGCAGATGTACTTACAAAAAGCCGGAAGCGGGAAATCCCGGAAGGAATACAGGAGCGGCAGGATGATCACCATGGATACCAGCAACAAGTACTTGAAGTAGGAAGCGATCCGGGTGAAGCGGTTCTTTTTTACCTTGGGGGAGGGGATCTTGTGCAGAAGGTCCTGGATCAGTCCGAAGGGGCAAAGGAAACCGCAGATCCAGCGACCGAAGAGCAGACCATAAAGCATCAGGATGCCGAACACATAATAGGGGAGTTTCGTGTTGGTACCAGCCAGCGCGTTTTGGAGAGCGCCCAATGGACAGGAAGCGGAGGCGGCAGGGCAGGAGTAGCAGTTCAGGCCCGGTGCACACAGATATTTGGCGTTGCCCTGATAGATCTGGCCGCTGCCGAAGCCCTTCAGATTGGCATTGGTCAGCAGTGCCGCATAAAGCTGGATGATGCGGCGCTTGGTGGGACGGTGGTCCGACAGCCATTGACGGATGGTCCGTTTCGTCATTTTTGTATTTTCCATATCAACCTAACCCTATACATTCTGTGCAGATGGCGATGGCTTTGAGCAATACATCAGAAGCTCCGCCGTTGAAGATGCCAGCCACGATGAACACGATGGCAACGATACTGATAATGACACGGAGGATACCCACGGGGAGTCCCCTCCGGGGCTTTTGCCCATCGGTGGAAACGGAGCCGGACTTTATGGCTTCCTTGCATACGGAAAGTTCACGAAGATAGCTTTTGGACCATAGTTGACTACAAAGCAGGCACAGTCCCAAGCCGATGATGCCGGGGATCAACACAACGGCGAGGGATACGGTCACATCCCGGTTCAGGGATACCACGGTGAAATGTGCCAAATCAGAAAAATACACGGCAGGATAGATCATCAACAGGATGAAGACGAGGACAGTCAAGAGTCCGTATCTTCGGCGAAGCTTGTGCTCCTTGTTCGCGTGCTCTGCGTAGCTACCGGTAGGCGCGCCCTTCCGGAGCTGACGTGCCAGACGCACATCTTCGTGGATCACTGCTTTTGGCGCGTTCTTTTTGCGGGGGAGCACTATGTCCAGAAGAAAGCTGAAGAAGATCCCGATGACAGTGCCGTAGATCAGAAGAGAGTTCGCGTGGAAATGCTGAGAGATGGACTCCGGAGAGAAGGGGCGGTCGCCACTGCGGTAGATCTGGATACAAGCGGCAGCCAGCGCGATCCCGGTCACGATCAGCAGGACCGAGAAGAGGATGTCGTAGATCTTGCGCAATTTGTTCGTGAGCTCGTCAGACATGACATATCCTTTCTGCGCCATCACGCAGACCTTTCTGTTGTTTTTTCACATTATATCATAGGACCTACGTAGCGTCAAGAGATCACGCTTTTCCGGCGATTTCGACACAAAGAATACACATCGGAGGTATATACTTCCTGCATCGGACGTGTTATTGACATCGTTTTCCTGTTAGGATATAATGCGTGTCATCAAAGAGTTGGAAAGGATGATGATAATGGAAGAGAACTTCTGTGGAAAATCTTGTTCGGAGTGCGGCTATAAGGCGAAGCTCGCCTGCCCTGGATGCCATTCCGGTCCGGGTGCTTCCGGCGGCGATTGCGCGATCGCGAAATGCTGTCGCAAGAATGACCTTACGACCTGTGATGGATGTATTTGGCACGGAGAATGTTCGGTGTTGAGCAAAAAAGGGGCGGCTCCTCAGGAACGGATCGAGAGAAAGAAGAAGGAGACCG
The DNA here is from genome assembly GCA_017378975.1 of Oscillospiraceae bacterium. GTDB lineage: Bacteria > Bacillota > Clostridia > Oscillospirales > Oscillospiraceae > Faecousia. The sequence goes on along the minus strand of JAFNXT010000247.1, from coordinate 13,421 downwards.
TCGAGTCCAGAAAGCAACGTACGTATGAAGTGCTGGCCCAATGGTTGCCGGTCCTGTTCTGGCTCGTGATCGGCTCGACTGTTGTGGGAGTGCTGGCCATTGAAGAGGTCATGGAACTTATCCCCTCCTCGAGATGGCCGGTCCTGGGGGTCCTCACGGTGGCGGATATTGCATATGCGCTGATCCTGCTGCGTTTGGCGGAGGCCAACGACCGTTATCTGTATGCAGGCGTTGGTGGGCTGTTGTCCGCGGTGCTTGGGCTGATCGGTGAGATCTTCGTTGGGGCAGGATGGCTTTGGATCATTACGGCTGTGGAAGTGATCCCTGCCTTCATCAAAGAATTCCAGGAGCATCTGGCCCATGCGGATGTGGTGGAGCCTCTGGACAGGGATCTGGCAGAAAAATGGCGGAGGCTGTGGCTGTGGAGATTCGGTCTTTTGATGACTCCTGTCTTTTGCCTTGTGCTGGCCTTCATCCTGCCGGGTCTCGCTACTTTGCTGACCCTTGCTGCTGTGGTCGGATCTTTGATCGTTTCGTTGATCAAGATCGGGTATATTTATAAGACCTCGGCGGCGTTCCGGGAGCATGACAGATGCTGCTATGAAAAGTAAAAAATAATGGATTTTCCTCTTGATTTTTGCATATGCCCATGCTATAATACATCGGTCTGAAATCAAGGTGTGTCCTCTGCGCGAGTTTGACGCATGAACGCCTAATATTTAAGGAGGACAAAGAAATGGATCTTGTTAAGGCTCTGAACAGCCAGTACATGAAGGAGGAGCTGCCCGAGGCTAAGGTCGGCGACACCGTTCGTGTGCATGTTCGTATCAAGGAAGGCTCCCGTGAGCGTATCCAGGTGTTCGAAGGCACCGTCATCGCCCGGAAGCACGGTGGCATCACCGAGACCATCACTGTTCGTCGTATCTCCTACGGCGTGGGCTGTGAGAAGGTCTTCCCCCTGCACTCTCCCAACGTCGCTATGATCGAGACCGTCCGTAAGGGTAAGGTCCGCCGCGCCAAGCTGTACTATCTGCGTGAGCGTTTCGGCAAGGCCGCCAAGGTCAAGGAGAGAGTCTAACTCGCAACTTCATAAAAAAAGAGAGGCTTGCCTCTCTTTTTTTATTGGACAAAAGAGGTCCCCCGTGTCAGATCTATGACACGGGGGCATTTTGATACGTCAGGAGTTCCGGGTCTCTTTCAATGCCTGAGCCAATTGGGCGGGGCAGGAAGTGGACTTCATGCCGCACTTGATGTCCTCCAGTCTGGAGATCACGGTATCGACCTCCATGCCTTCGACGAGTGCGCCGATGCCCTTGAGGTTGCCGTTGCATCCACCAAAATACTGGACATTGTGGACCTTCCCATCTTCGATGTCGAAGGTGATGACTTGGGAGCAGACTCCCTTCGTCTTGTAAGTGTATTGCATATAGTACTTTCCTTTCTATTGGATGATATCAGTTGTTGTCGCGTGTACCAGTTGGACCAAAGCTTCCGGCGACAGGATCAACTGGTGACCTCTGGCACCGGCCGATACGGCGATCTCATCCCACAGGATACAGGTCTCGTCGATGAATGTTGGATACCGTTTTTTCATACCGATGGGACTGCATCCACCACGGATATAACCGGTCAATGCAAGCAATTCTTTGACCGCGACCAGTTCTATCTTCTTGTCACCTGTGGCTTTCGCGGCCTTTTTCAGGTCCAGCTCACAGCACACCGGGATACAGAAGATATTGATCCCGGTCCGGTCTCCCCGTGCGACCAGTGTTTTGAACACCTGCTCCGGAGGCATCCCCACGGCTTCCGCGGCATGCATACCGTTGAGATCTTTTTCGTCGTAGTCGTAAAACGCCTCTTTACAGGGGACCTTTGCAAGCTGTACCAGCCTTACCGCATTCGTTTTTTCTGCCATATGATCACCGTCATCATTATACCGCATATCCTGCTGTGTTGCAAGTATGAATCAAACGAGATATTTGGGATAACCTATGGAAAATACCACAGGAGGGGCGTTATGAAGGATACCAACGATGCGGATCTGAAGAAGGAAGAAAGGGAACAGGTGGTGGAGCTGGGGTCGGATATCACAAAGAGCTCTGCCGGTAATATCTATACGCTGACCATCATTGGACAGGTCGAGGGACATCAGGTCGCGCCGGATAATGTCAAGACTACGAAATATGAGCACGTCCTGCCATTGCTGGCTGGGATCGAGGAAAGCGAGGATATCGATGGATTGCTCCTGCTGCTCAATACGGTGGGAGGTGATATCGAAGCGGGCCTTGCGATCGCTGAGATGATCGCGGGGATGAAGAAGCCTACGGTATCCCTCGTGCTTGGTGGAGGGCATTCGATCGGGATCCCTCTGGCGGTCTGCACCAAGAAGAGCTTCATCACTCCGACGGCAAGTATGACGGTCCATCCGGTACGGATGACGGGGCTCGTGGTGGGCGCTCCGCAGACTTTTCGATATTTCCAGAGGATCCAGGAGCAGATCGCCGACTTCGTCACAACGAACTCCAATATTTCCCGTGAAGACTTCGAACGGTATATGATGGCCACTGGGGAGATGGCGACGGATGTGGGTACGATCCTTTATGGTAAGGAAGCGGTATCCTCAGGACTTATCGACAGACTTGGCGGTCTGCATGATGCTCTGTCCGCTCTGCAGGAGATGATCGGAGAGCATGGAAGACGAAAGGGCGAAGAAAGCCAATAAATTTTGTTTTTGGGGTGGAAATTCGGAGGTGATCATGATAGGATAAGATAATACGTTCGGAAGGGGGGAGGGCCGTGCCTGACCACATCCTTTATCATATCTTTTATGTCATCATTTCTGCTTTTTCCGAATTCCTGCCGGTCTCTGCCAGAGCGCACCAGATGCTTTACGAAGAACTGACCGGCTCCACGATGGCCGATCCTGTGATGGCGCTGATGATCCATTTAGGCGAGCTCATCGCGTTATGCCTGTCCTGCAGATCCCTGCTGCGAAGACTCAGTGTTGGTAAGCGGATGGAAAAACGGTCAAAAGGACGTCAACGGGAGATCGACCGTTCCTCCATCCTGGATGGACGTGTACTGAGGACCATGTGTATACCGCTGATATTGGGTTCTGTGCTCTGTGTTTTCGGGTCCCGGTGGGTCACCGGTCTGCATCTGTTGGCGGTGGCTTCTGTTCTGGGTGGAGCGCTTTTGTTCGTTCCACAATTGTTTTCCCGGGGGAACAAGGATGGACGGATGCTCAGCAGGCTTGACAGTGTGTGTATCGGACTGGCCGGTGTTTTGGCGGTCATCCCTGGCTTTTCCCGTGTCGGAGGGATGCTCAGTGTCGGTACGATCCGTGGCGGGCGCATGGACTATCTGGCGGATATCATCCTCGTTGCGTCCATCCCGGTCATCATCCTGTTTTGCGCTTTGGATATGGTCGCGATCTTTGGCATACAGTTCGTTTTGACACTCCAGTCCTTGCTGTGGTATCTGTTCCTGGGCGCAGTGTCTTTCCTGTTCGCTTATCTTGGTACGATGCTCCTGCGTTTCATTTCCGTAAAAACGGATACGGTGACCTTCAGCTTTTACAGTTGGGGGATCGCGGCGGTCTCTTTCGTACTATATCTTCTGATCTGACGGAGGTCGTTATGGCTCAAAAGAAGCATACATCGCAAGCCCAAAAGACTGTGGCTCAAAAGAAAGGGCAGTCCGTAAAGAATAAGACACCCTCCGGGAAGGAGAACGGCATCGCTAAGGGGAAGGCCGCGCCGAAGCAGGAAATGACACAGATCCCAGCTCGGCTGATCAGCGCTTCTGTCTGCGCCTGCCTGTTCGTCTTGTTTCTGGTGATGCTCTTCAATCCCGAAGGCGCGCTGGTCAGATTCGTTTACGGTCTGGTCCTTGGACTTTTTGGCCGCGCCGCATTCTACATCTCTATACCGATCCTTCTGTATCTGTTCGTGATCCATGCGTTCAGCTCCGGTCGGCCGGTTAAGATGCGGACCATATGCCTGCTCAGTTTCATCATCTGCATCGGATGCATCTTCCATCTGGGAACGGATCTTGCGTTGCTCCCGGACGGTCTGTTCCAGTACATAGGTGCGCTGTATTCCGGCGGCATCGATGGACAGACCGGTGGTGTCCTTTGCGGTGTCATTGTTTGGGTGGTGAAAGGTCTGTGCGGTAAGGTGATCTCCTATATCCTGTTCGTGGTGGCTTCGGTGCTGACTCTTCTCGGTGGGATGCAGATCACCATCCCCAGCATCGTCCGTGCCTTTGAGGACCGGCCGAGAGCAGACTGGGAAACGGAGGAGGCGGTCAGAGAACGTCCCGAGCCGGCCTCCATCGTGGTCAACCATATCGCCACCAAGCGGATAGAAAGGATCGAGCAACGCCGCCAGAAGAAGGATAAGTTCGATATCGATATGCCGCTGGATGGAGAGAAACGGGAGCGTCCCATAGACCCCAGGACCAGAGATATGATCGCTCAGATCGATGAGATCGATAGTCCTGTGGCTGCGGCAGAGGTACCGGTGGCCGATGTGGATGATACTGTTTTCAGCGGCTCTCAGCCCCGTGAGAAAAAGCGGGCCCCAAAGGAAAAGAAAAAAGAAGAGCCTGTGGTGGCGGAGCCCGTGGAGCTCCCTCCGGTATTTGGCATGCCTCCTCTGGAACGGGATGAGCCTTTGCCGGATGGACCTGTCCCCACAGCGGAGCAGATCGCGGAAGTTGCTCCGCCCAAAGTGACAGCCAAGGATGCTGCGATCTCCGCGGCGCAGGTAGCGGCTGAGATCGCTGAGAACGAAGCCTCCGAAAAGCCGATCTACTGTTTCCCGCCCATCGATCTTCTGAAGCAGGCCCGGAAGGGCGGCGTGGACGGTACAGCGGAGATGCGGGAAAACACCCGTCGGCTGAACGAGACCCTTGCAAGCTTCAAGATCGAGGCTCATATCATCAATGTCACCAGAGGTCCCAGCGTCACCCGATATGAGGTGGAGCTGGAGAAGGGTGTCCGGCTGAACAAGCTGACCACGGTGGCCGATGACATCGCTCTGAGCCTTGGCGCTTCCGGTGTCCGTATCGCCGCAGTGCCCGGTAAGATCTCCGTGGTCGGCATCGAGGTGCCCAACCGGGCCGTCACTACTGTGTCCCTTCGTGAGGTCATCGATTCCGCGGAGTTCACCAAAGCCAAGTCCAGATCCAGCTTCGCTGTGGGTAAGGACATCGGCGGCAATTGCATCGTGGGTAATATCGCCAAGCTTCCCCATATGCTGATCGCCGGTACCACCGGTTCCGGTAAGTCTGTGTGTATGAATTCCATCATCATCAGCTTGCTCTATAAGGCCAGTCCGGATGATGTGAAGCTGATCATGGTGGACCCCAAGATGGTGGAGCTTGGTATCTACAACGGCATCCCTCATCTGCTGATCCCCGTGGTCACGGATCCCAAAAAGGCCGCAGGCTCCCTGCAGTGGGCAGTCACGGAGATGATGCGTCGTTACAAGGCCATGTCCGATGCCGGTGTCCGTGATCTGGAGTCCTATAATTCCATCGTGGAAGCGGAGGGCTCCGGCAATAAGCTGCCTCAGGTGGTAGTCATCATCGATGAGTTGGCTGACTTGATGCTGGTGGCCGCCAAGGAAGTGGAAGAGTCCATTTGCCGTATCGCACAGATGGGCCGTGCTTCCGGTATCCATCTGGTCATCGCCACCCAGCGTCCTTCCGCAGACGTGATCACCGGTCTGATGAAGGCCAACATCCCGTCCCGTATCGCCTTCTCCGTGGCCTCTGCCATGGAATCCCGCATCATTCTCGACACGCAGGGTGCGGAGAAGCTGGTGGGTCGTGGCGATATGCTGTTCGCGCCGATCGGTAGCGGCAAGCCCTTGCGTGTGCAGGGTTGTTTCGTCAGTGATCCCGAGGTGGAAGCTGTTGCTACCTATGTCAAGGAGAATTACATCACTTCCTATGATCAGTCCGTGATGGATGAGATCGAGCGTAAAGCGATGCAGACCGGGACCAAGGCAACGGCTTCGGATCCCGAGCCCAATGCGGATGAGCTGGAGGGGGACGAGATGCTCCCGGCCGCAGTGGATGTGATCCTTGAGACTGGACAGGCTTCCGTGTCCATGCTCCAGCGTCGGCTGAAACTGGGATATGCCCGTGCCGCCCGTATCGTGGATGAGATGGAAGAGAAGGGCATCGTGGGTCCCTTCCAGGGCAGTAAGCCACGTGCGATCCTGATCACCAAGGATCAATGGGAGGTCATGAAGAGCGGAGGAGAGCCTCCTGTGGAGGATGATGAGCCGCCCTTCGATGATTTCGATCCGGAGGAGTTTTGACCATAAGACCGGTCCCTGATACAGGGACCGGTCTTTTCTGCAAAAAATACGGGACCGCAGCAAGCGGTCCCGTATCGCATTTATTTAAATGTGGAAGCCCTGTCCAGAATGGCGTTGGCAACATCTTCTTTAGAGAGCAAAGGGAGCTGTTGGGTATCTTGACGGGTGATCAGGGTGATCACGTTGGTATCCACACCGAAGCCGGCGCCGTCCTGTCTCAGGTCATTGGCGCATATCATATCCACATTTTTGCTCAGGAGCTTCTTACGGCTGTTCTCCTCCATGTTTTGCGTCTCCATGGAGAAACCGCAAATGACCTGTCCTTCACGCCGAGTCTGGCCGAGGTACTTCAGGATATCCTGCGTACGCTCCAGAGGGATCGAAAGATCATCGTCGGATTTTTTCATCTTTTCAGTGCAGTAGTGTGCAGGGGTGTAATCCGCCACGGCGGCGGCTTTGAAGATCATGTCGGCGTTGGGGGCGTGTTGAGCAACGGCCTCGAACATATCCTTTGCCGATACGGTGGGGATCACCCGAATGAAGGGAGGAGGATCGATCGAGGTGGGTCCTGTGACCAGAGTGACATCGGCACCACGGAGCATGGCCATCCGGGCGATCGCGTAGCCCATTTTTCCTGTGGAGTGGTTGGTCAGATAACGCACAGGATCCAGAGGCTCCTGCGTGGGGCCTGCGGTCACCAGGATCTTTTTGCCCTCCAGATCGTGGGGGAGGGCGATCCTCCGTAGGATGTGTTGCAGGAGTTGTTCAGGTTCCGGTAGTTTTCCTTTGCCCACAGCACCACAGGCAAGCCGACCGCTGGCAGGTTCCAGCACTTCCCACCCATAGTGACGAAGGGTCGCAAGGTTATCTTGCGTCACGGGCTCCTGATACATATCGGTATTCATGGAGGGGGCGATGAGTTTAGGACACTTGCAGGCAAGTACTGTGGTGGTGAGCATATCGTCAGCGATCCCGTGGGCGATCTTGGCGCAGATGTTGGCGGTCGCCGGTGCGATGATCACAAGATCTGTTCTGGTAGCAAGGGAGATATGCTCCACCTGATGAGAAAAGTTTCGGTCGAAGGTATCTACCATGGTGCGGCGTCCGGTCAATTGCTCGAAGGTGAGGGGCGTGATGAACTTGGTGGCGTTGGCAGTCATGACGACTTCCACGTTGGCACGGAGTTTGACCAATGCGGAGGCCAGAGCAGCCGCTTTGTAGGCGGCGATGCCACCGCTGACTCCAAGAAGGATCGTTTTTCCTTTCAGCATAAGAAAACCTCCCTTTATTTTGGTCTATTATATCCCACATCGGGCTTTGTGTAAAGAGGGGGATGGTCATATGCGTGATGTGAGGACGTATCCTGTATCGGGGGTGTGTAGGATGGGGTACAAGATCGAATATACCTTTGGACAGACGAACATCAAACGTTGTAAAGAGAAAAAGAAAAGTGTACGATGGGTAGTACTATCGGTGCTGTCGTTGATGGTGTTGTCGATCGGGGCGGTGCGTGAGACCGTCCTCGATGTGTTGATCCCGGGAGATGATGAGATCACGATCCAGGCGGTCAGTGATATGGTCCATTCGTTCCGGGAGGGGAGCGATATTGGCGAAGCATTGGAGGTTTTTTGCCGTGAGGTCATCTTTGAAGGGGCCTAGCGTCGAAGCCAGCGCATTGATCGCATTGGCGCTGGCGATCCTTCTGTTCCCCATACGATGGATCGGTGCATGGATGTTGGCTGTTCTGGTGCATGAGGTCTGCCATTATGCGGCAGTCAGGGCATGTGGTGGCGTCGTTTCCGGGATACGATTGGGTGTTTCAGGTGCGAAAATGGACATATGGGGTCTGGGGTATTGGCAGGAGGTGTTTTGTGCTCTGGCTGGTCCTCTGGGCGGTATCTGCCTGCTGGCTATGGTACAATGGTTACCCAGAACTGCCATCTGTGCCTTGGTACAGTCGCTGTTCAATTTGTTGCCGGTCTATCCGCTGGACGGCGGCAGAGCACTTCGGTGCGTGTTCCATGGGATCTTCCCAGCCTCTGTCGCAGATCGCATCTGGAACATCCTGCAAAAGGGGTGCCTGATATGTCTTGTGGGCCTTGGGGTCTATTCCTTCGCTTTCCTTCGGGCTGGGCTGATCCCGTTGGCCCTATCGATCATTCTGGCATTTCGCTGGTTCTCGGTAAATAGACCTTGCATTAACGCGACGTATTCGTTACAATAGGGGAAGTATAAAATAAAGAGGGAATAACGATGACTCAACTTTTGAACAGGATCCTCCCTTTGGTCCAGAAACCGGCACGGTACACGGGAGGAGAGTATAACGAGATCAAAAAAGATCTGGCGGATGTGAGAGTCCGTGTGGCTTTTTGCTTCCCGGACACCTATGAGATCGGCATGTCCAATGTCGGTATGCGGATCCTGTACGGTGTGATGAACCAGATGGATGGGGTCTGGTGTGAACGGGTGTTCGCTCCGTGGGGGGATATGGAAGAGCAGATGCGTCAGCATGACCTTCCTCTTTGGGCGCTGGAAAGCCGGGGTCCGGTGAAGGACTTCGATATGATCGCCTTCACCATCGGCTACGAGATGAGCTATTCCAACATCCTGAACATGCTCCGTCTGGCAGGGATCCCGCTTCGTTCTTCCGAACGTCAGGGGCTGCATAACATGGTTTTTGCCGGTGGTGTTTGTGCCTATAATCCGGAGCCTTTGGCAGACTTCATCGATTTCTTCTGCCTTGGAGAAGGTGAGGAGATCACGCCTGAGGTCCTGGATCTTTATGACCGGGCCAAAGCCGAGGGTTGGACCAAGGAGGCGTTCCTTCTTGCGGTCTCCAAGATCGACGGTGTGTATGTCCCGTCTTTTTATCGCCATGAGTATGCGGAGGATGGGACATTGGAGGCGGTCGTTCCCTTGGTGGATGTCCCTGCAGTCATCACCAAACGTGTCGTCGAGGATCTGGATCGGGCTTATTGGCCCACCAAGATGATCGTGCCTTCCACAGAGATCGTCCATGATCGGGCGAATTTGGAAGTTTTCAGAGGGTGCATCCGTGGTTGCCGCTTCTGTCAGGCTGGATTCAGTTGTCGACCTGTTCGGCGTAAGAGTGCGGATGTACTGTTTCGTCAGGCAAAGGAGACGCTGGAAGACTCCGGCAACAATGAGATCACACTTTCCAGTCTGTCTACTTCTGACTACCGGGAACTGAAAGAATTGACGGATCGGTTGATCCCTTATTGTGCCCAGAGCAAGATCAATCTGTCCGTGCCGTCTCTTCGGGCTGATAATTTTTCCAGAGAACTGATGGAGAAGCTTCAGACTGTTCGCAAAAGCGGTCTGACCTTCGCCCCTGAGGCCGGTACGCAACGTCTCCGTGATGTGATCAATAAGAATCTTACGGAAGATGAGATCCTGACCACCTGCGCCAATGCGTTTTCCGGCGGTTGGAACAATGTGAAGCTTTATTTCATGCTGGGCCTGCCCACGGAGACCGATGAGGATGTCCTTGGGATCGCCGAGCTTGTTTACAAGGTCATCAAGACTTGGAAGGAACACGCAGTGAACAAGAAGCGTGGTCTTCGTGTCCATGTGGCCACTGCTTACTTCGTCCCCAAGCCCCATACGCCTTTCCAGTGGGAGAAGCAGATCACACCGGAAGAATATCTGCGTCGGTGCAAGCTGTTGAAGGATCATTTCTATTCCCGTTCCATCGAGTATGATTATCACGCCCCGGATCTGAGCCGTCTGGAGGCAGTCATGGCTCGTGGTGACCGTCGTTTGGGAGAAGTGATCCTGGCCGCTGTAGAGAACGGTGCCAAGCTCGATGGCTGGGACGAGTATTTCCGGTATGATCTGTGGCTGGATGCCTTCCGTTCCTGTGGTGTCGATATGGACAGATATACCACCAGAGGATATTCCGATGACGAGATCCTGCCCTGGGACCACATCGATGTGGGCGTGAGCAGAGGGTTCCTGCTTCGTGAGCGGGATCGTGCCTATGAGGCCCAGATCACGCCCGATTGCCGTCATGGTTGTGCCGGTTGCGGAGCGAACAAACTGCTCAAGGAGGTGTCCTGCGATGCTTAGAGCGATGTTTTCCAAAACAGGAGATGCGGTATGGATCTCCCATCTTGACCTGATGCGACTGTTCCAGCGGGCCTTCAAGCGTGCGGGACTTCCTTTGACCCATTCCCAAGGATTCAATCCCCGGCCATCTGTCTCCATCGCTCTGCCGCTGTCCGTGGGTGTGGAGAGCCATTGTGAGTTGTTGGATTTCCAGCTCGATGGAGTAGAGGTGCCGGTCGAGGAGCTCAGAGAGCGCCTGAATGAGAAACTGATCCCCGGGATCCGCGTGCTTTCTGTCTATGATGACGGCATGAAACTGAAGGAGCTTGGCCTGCTTCGTTGCGAAGTGGTCATGGAGTATGACCGTCCGGTGCCTGAAGGGGCAGGGGAGTCTGTTCGGGCTTTATTTGGCCGGGATCAGCTCCTGGTCGAAAAGAAAGGGAAGAACGGAGTGACGGAACAGGATATCCTGCCCATGATCCGCTCTTTGTCGGTGGAGGCTTCCGGGGATGCCATTCGGTTCCAGGCTGTGGTCTGTTGTCAGGATCCTTCGCTGAATCCTATGCAACTGGTGGCCGCCGTGGAGCGATATCTTCCGGAGTTGAGCCCGGTGTATAAAAAGGTCAGTCGTATGGAATTGTTTGATAAGAACGGTCAGCCGTTCAGATAAGGAGGATGAAATGGAGAACAAAGATCTCATCGAGTTGGAAGAGTGCCCTGTATGCCGGGGCGCCGGCATGATCATGCATGAGGGTGGCTGGAGCGTCCAGGTGGAGTGCGTGGACTGCAGCGCCCATACTGTCTACGTTGAATATGACGATGAAGACGAGAAGCGTGAGGCAGAACGTGCCGTTGCTCATCTGTGGAACATCGGTAAGGTGGTCAGCAGCGAGCGTGGCGAATAAAAAATTTTGAAATCATAAAAATAATGCTTGCATTTTTTGACGAGATATGATAGTATATCGAAGTCGTCGAGAGACGCAAGCAATATCCGGGTGTGGCGAAGTTTGGTATCGCGCTTGAATGGGGTTCAAGAGGCCTCGAGTTCGAATCTCGACACTCGGACCAAAAACAGGAGTTTTCTTTGTGAAAACTCCTGTTTTTCTTTCATTTATTACAATGTTGCGAAACTGCGAAGTATAGCGAGATCATCGCACAGGAAAGGATCACACCTCCAAAGATGTCTGTGGGCCAATGGACACCGGATAAGGAGCGGCTTGCCACGGTCCCTAACATTGTGGTCCATGCGAAAACATCCATCATCAGACAGGCGTTCTTTTTGGTCGGAAAATGATTCCGGAAGTGGATGGCAGTGGCACCCATGATGCAGATCGACAGCATGGTATGGGATGAGGGGTAGGACGGCTCCAGCTGACCGTCTGTCAGTATGGGGCGATGATTGATCACTATGATCTCGAAGGATACATAGATGACCAACACAAGGGCGTAGAAGATCCCGAGCAGTATGATATTGGGATCGACTTTTTGAAGGCGTTTATATCTGATCAGCTGACAGGCACCGGCGACCATATGGGACCCGGCCATCATCAATGGTATGATCCCGAGGAGCTCGCTGATCTGATACCATATAGGATCCGCACCTATCATTTCATACAGGTACTGATTGACAGACGCAAGCCCTACTGCGGATCCCGCCGGACCGATGGGGCGTACATCCACGTTTGATACGGTCAGAGTGAATGATACGAACAGCAGGAACAGCAAGCAGGACAGCGCGTATGATCTCTTTGTTTTACGATCCATGGTATGACCTCCGTTTTTTCTCGCTTGGAGAAGATGGGGCCATCATCGCATATGCATCCGGATGTCGCAAGCATCTGGCCGTATCATTATGGAAAAACCCTTGACACCATTGGTATCAAGGGCTGTTTTTGCGTATTGGATGTGGTCTGTCGCAGATCAGCAGCACGATCTTTACCAGGAACAGCAGGAAAAGGAACGTAGTGACATAAGCCTGTCGGGATATGGCAAAGAGCATGATGCAAACGGCGTGCAAGATCAACGACCATGTTTTACGACCGGAGGGAGGAAGTTCCTGTGCCATGGTGATCAGTCCGATCTGGATGACACCGAACACCGGTAACAGAGTCAGGGCAAGGAAATATATCACTTGCAGGACGTTGGAGGTCAACTCTAACTCCATCAAGGGGACGGACCGGATGGTGCCGCCACTATCCTGGCCGAACAAAGGTAGGAAAAGCGTCACGATGACCATGATGTCGAGGATGCCGAACAGGATACAGGCCAGCTTGTCGATGTTCGAGCGGTTTTCGATTTCTGCAAGCTCGATCAGTTCGTCGTTGGAGAGCAGATCATCGATGGATACGGAAAACAGCTTCGAGATCCCCTTCAGCGATTCAAGGTTCGGATGACCCCGACCGCTCTCCCATTTGGAAATGGCGGTACGGGAAACGAACAGACGTTCGGCGAGTTGCTCCTGCGTCATTTCACTTTTCTTTCGCAGTAATTGCAGCTTTTCGTGGAACTCCATGGTATGTCCTCCCTCGATGGTTCTGATGAGATCATACATATTTGACCGGGACAAGTCAAGTCATTGGCTGATACTTATCGTCACATCCCCGTGAAAGTCGATATGCTTGCGATCCGGAGGTCTTTGTGATATAATCTGTGACGGTGGATGTTCCACCGTAATTGCGCTGTATCCTTGACTGAGGAGCGGCAGCAGGAGGAATTGATATGGAAAAACAACGACCGGATACCCGGTACATGGCGACGCTCGCCATGATGTCAGGGTTGCTTGTGGTCATGGGCATGACGGGGATCGGTTTCATCCCACTACCTGTGATCAAGGCGACGACGATGCATATCCCTGTGATCCTTGGCGCCATCTTATTGGGACCCAAGGCAGGAGCGGTTTTAGGAGCGGTCTTTGGGCTGTGTTCAGTATGGGCCAATACGATCACGCCGGGACTTCTGTCCTTCGCTTTCTCTCCCTTCATGTCCAATGAAGGGGTCGTGGGTGTGTTCAAGAGCATTTGG
>JAFNXT010000246.1 GCA_017378975.1 Oscillospiraceae bacterium | reverse complement strand
CGATGGACTGTGCCGCGATAACACCGACAGCCTCACCCAGATCCTGCAGGAAGTGGCCCAGGCCTGCAGTGGCAGGGTACTCCCAGAAGAAACGGGCGCAGGCGTTGCCCTCGGGATCGGCGGCCTTCAGGATGGACATCTTGTAGGAGCCGTCACCGGCCAGGATGCCGGAGATCCGGGGGGTCCAGTTGGGGCCGTCGTCCTCGAACTGACGGGTCCGCAGGGCGGCCTCCCAGCTCTCGCCACGGGCGGCGAACTCCCAGATGGTATCGGTCTGGTCGCCGTTGGTGACGATCAGGCCCTTGCCCAGCTGGCGGACGGGATGATAGATGATCAGGTGAGGATCCTTCATCAGGGCAGGATCGTGGGCCTCGGTACGGATGCCGTCGGGCTCCAGACAGAACACACGGTTCCGGGAATTGACGGAGCGGCCCATGATGAAGTAAGCCGCCACAGCCTTCTTACCGTCAGGGGTCACGCCCAGCACGATGCCACGGCCGGGATAAGTATTGCCGTCCAGACGCTCACGCATGGACTTGACTTCGTAAACGTTCATGATATCGACCTCCACATAAAATGCTACTGTAGGGGAGGGTCAGTGACCCTCCCGGTGATCTTGCGTCAGCAAGATCACATCGCCCGTCAGGGCGATAAATGCAGGCACGGGGTCCTGCACGGCCCTCCGGGCCGTGACGGGCAGGTCACTGACCCGCCCCTACAAAGGCTTTTACTCGATGACGACGGTCCGCCCCTCGACCCGGATCTTGTCCTGACAGAACAGACGTACCGCTTCCGGCAGGAGCTTCCACTCGGCCTGCTCCATGATCCGCTTCTGCAATACTTCCGGGGTATCGTCGTGACGGACCTCCACCGCTTTCTGGGCGATGATGGGGCCGCCGTCGCACTCGGCGCTGACGAAATGCACCGTGGCACCGGACAGCTTCACGCCGTACGCCAGCGCCTTCTCATGGACCTTCAGGCCATAGAAGCCCTCACCGCAGAAGGAGGGGATCAGGGCCGGATGGACGTTCATGATGGCATTGGGATAGGCGTCCACCAGCTCCTGGGTGAAGATGATCATACAACCGGCCAGCACCACCAGATCGATGTGCAGATCCTTCAGCAGCTCCACCAGCGCCACGGTCATGGCCCGGTTGGAATCGAAGGACTTCCGGGGCAGGACATAGCCTGCGATCCCGGCATTTTTGGCACGCTCCAGAGCGTAGGCCCCCTCTTTCGAGGAGATCACGGCCACGATCTGACCGCCGCCCAGCGCATCCCGCTGTTGGGCATCGATCAGGGCCTGCAGGTTGGTGCCGCCGCCGGAGACGAGAACTGCGATCCGCTTCACCGCAGGATCACCTTCTCTTCGCCTTCGGTGATGGAACCGATCACATAAGCGTCCTCGCCATGCTCCTTCAGGATGGCCAGCGCGGTCTCCACCTGCTCAGCAGGGACCACCACGCTCATGCCCACGCCCATGTTATAAGTATTGTACATATCCCGCTCGGGCACGCCGCCCACCTTCATGATCAGCTCGAAGATCGGCAGGACCTTCACGGCGGACTTGTCGATCTGGGCGCACAGACCGTCGGGGATGGAACGGGGGATGTTCTCATAGAAGCCGCCGCCGGTGATGTGGCTGATGCCCTTCACGTCCACCTTCTCCAGCAGAGCAAGGATGGACTTGACGTAGATCTTGGTGGGGGTCAGCAGAGTCTCGGCGATGGTCTTGCCGCCCAGCTCTTCTCTTGCCTCGTAGAGCATGGGGTCGTTGTTGTCGATGTTGAAGACCTTCCGGCACAGGGAGAAGCCGTTGGAGTGGACACCGGAGGAAGCCAGCGCGATCACCACGTCACCGGCGGCCATGCGGCTGTTGTCCAGGATCTTCTTCTTGTCCACGATGCCCACGGCGAAACCGGCCAGATCGTAGTCCTCCACGGGCATCATACCGGGATGCTCGGCCGTCTCACCGCCGATCAGAGCGGCACCGGACTGGACACAGCCCTCGGCCACGCCGGAAACGATGGCGGCGATCTTCTCGGGCACGTTCTTGCCACAGGCGATGTAGTCCAGGAAGAACAGGGGCTTGGCGCCCACGCAGATGATATCGTTGACGCACATGGCCACGGCATCGATGCCGATGGTGTCATGCTTGTCCATGAGGATGGCCATCTTGACCTTGGTGCCACAGCCGTCGGTGCCGGAGACCAGCACAGGCTCTTCCATACCGGCGATGGGCAGGCCGAAGCAACCGCCGAAGCCGCCCACGTCATCCAGACAACCCTCGTTCCGGGTCCGGGCCACGTGCTTCTTCATCAGCTCGACAGCCTTATAACCGGCAGTGATATCCACACCGGCGGCCGCATAGCTGGCAGACTGGGAGTTCTTGTGATCCATCAAAAATACACTCCGATCCAAATTATTATCTGTTTTTTAGATACGAGATACGGGATATGAGATACGAGATATCCCGATACAGATATATCTCATATCTCGTATCTCATATCTCATATCTTAGCGGACGGTCCTTATTCTTTGCCGTTCCAGCAGTAGGTGCAGACCTTGTCCTTGCTGAGGCCGATGGCCTCCAGCATGCCTTCCAGACTCTGATAGCCCAGAGAGCTGAAGCCCATCTCCTCACAGATGGTCTTCAGCAGGCATTGGCCACGCTGGGTACGGCGGTCGGCATACTCCTCCAGATGCTTCTGGCCCTCTTCGCCCTCCAGACGCTGGATGGTCTTCCGGGTCAGCAGTTCCATCTCGGATTTACTGCTGGAGAAGTTCAGATATTTACAGCCATACATGATCGGGGGGCAGGCGGAGCGGATATGCACTTCCTTGGCTCCGCTCTCATACAGGAACTGCACCGTTTCCCGAAGCTGGGTGCCACGGACGATGGAATCGTCCACGAACAGCAGCTTCTTGTCCTGGATCAGCTCCGGCACGGGGATCTGCTTCATCTCCGCCACCAGATTGCGCATCTTCTGATCCGTGGGGATGAAGGAGCGGGCCCAGGTGGGGGTGTACTTGACGAAGGGACGGGCGTAGGGCTTGCGGCTCTCGTTGGCGTAGCCGATGGCGTGGGGGATACCGGAATCCGGCACACCGGCCACCAGATCCACATCCGGCAGACGGTCCTCCTCCCGCTCTTCCCGGGCCATGATCGCGCCGTTGCGGTAGCGCATGACCTCCACGTTCTTACCTTCGTAATTGGAGTTGGGATAGCCGTAATAGGTCCACAGGAAGGCGCAGATCTTCATCTCCTCCCCGGCGGGAGCCAACTGCTCCACACCGTCGGCGGTGACCTTCACGATCTCGCCGGGACCCAGCTCGTAATAGTCCTGATAGCCCAGCTTGTGATAAGCGAAGGACTCGAAGGACACGCAACAGCCCTCGATGTTCTGGCCCACCAGCACCGGGATCCGGCCCAGCCGGTCACGGGCGGCGATCAGGCCGTCTTTGGTCAGCAGGAGAATGGTGCAGGAGCCGTCGATCACGTTCTGGGCGTGACGGATGCCCTCCACGATATCGTCCTTCTGGTTGATCAGCGCGGCGGTGAGCTCCGTGGTGTTGACCTTACCGGAGGACATGGCCATGAACTGATGACCGGGACCGGAGAAGGTGGCCTCCACCAGTGCTTCAGCATTGTTGATCAGGCCCACGGTGGCGATGGCGAACATGCCCAGATGGGACCGCACCAGCAGAGGCTGGGGGTCGGTGTCGGAGATACAGCCGATGCCGGCGTTGCCGCTGAACTTGACCATATCGCTTTCGAATTTGGTGCGGAAGGGGGTGTTCTCGATGTTATGGATCTGACGCTGGAACCCCTTCCCCTCGTCATAGAACGCCATACCGCCCCGCCGGGTACCCAGATGGGAGTGGTAGTCCGTTCCGAAAAATACGTCATATTTGCATTCTTTACGGGAGATCGTCCCGAAAAAGCCACCCATAAAGTGACCTCCTTGCGTTAGATGCGAGATATGGAAGTTAGATACGAGATACGAGATATGAGATACGAGATATCGCGAAGATCCGCGTCATCCCGTATCCTGATGGCACTTCCGCCATCAGGCATATCCCGTAACAGATATGAGATACGGTCACGACAAGAAATATCTCGTATCTCGTATCT
>JAFNXT010000245.1 GCA_017378975.1 Oscillospiraceae bacterium | reverse complement strand
GTCCCAGCTTCTTTCCCCCTCCAGCCCGGAGATCCTCACATAAGTGGAGACCACCGTGACCCATTCCCCGGAGGCGGCGCTGTACCGCTTCAGCACATGGGTCTCCTGCGATGTATCGATCCAAAGAGCCTTATCCTGCGGCTCCGCCGGTGCAGTATCCGCCGTCACCACATCGGTGTAGACATTGCCCTCGGCATCGCACATCTGACAGGTGACGGTGCCTTCCGTCACCTCCACATAGTGACCAAGGGTGCCACAGAAGACCATCGGATTTCTCAGATCCACATACATCATGTCCGGCAGTACGATGAGATAATTCCCCATGGTTACGAACTGCTTTACCTCGTCGCTCAGCCCCAACCAGATGGCGGAGTTCGGCGCACTCCAAATATACAAATTCTCCCCCTGCGCATAGATCGGGCCCCATCTTGTGGTGCTCGTCACACCGGTGATCCGTCCCTCTCTGGGCTGTTCCACCTTGGGCAGATCCTCGATGTCCAAAAATACCTTCCTCTTTGCTCTGGGAGCCATCAGCGGATAGTGGGAGCTGGTCAGGTTGGTCATGTCCTCGAACCACCCTTCCCCGATCCTATCCCGTCCGTCGTAGCCCTTGAACACATCCACCATCTCCTGACTGCGCTTGCGCGCCGCCAGCTTCGGGTTCCTCATATCGCTCACCTCCTAAAAGTATCGGATCTTCGCCGCCCTGCGGGGATACCGCTGGTTGATCCGGTTTCTATACGCCTCAAAGGCCGCGTCGAACAGCGCCATCGCCGCGTTATAGCCATCCAGCTCCTCGTTGTGATAGTCGATCTTCGCTTCCAGCCACCGCAGATACATGGTGTCGAAGGGGGCCGGAGCCAACAGCTCTCTGCCAAGATCCCACTCCGGATCGTAGCCGTAAAACGGGGCGAATACCCCCTCCCGACCGTCCAGTATCAGTGTCTTGACCCGTGCGTCCACCTCCGACAGCCACCGGACCTTCTCTTCCTGTGTGTACGCGTTGGGCTTCAGCTCATCCACGCCACCGATCGCTTCCAAGACAGTCATCCATATCCCTCCTTACCGAAAAAGGGGAGCCTCAAGCTCCCCTTTCCCTCATCATCACATCTTAGCCATCTCTTCCAGAGGCGATGAAGCCTTCGCCTCGTAGTCCATGGCATCCATCAGCATCTTCTCCCGGCGCTTCAGGATCTTGGCGACGCCCCAGGGCACCTCCACCTCCACGCCTCGCTTGATCAGATAGGTCTTGCCGTTGAGACCCACGAACACATCGTCCCTCTCGGTACGAGTCAGATCGATTTTGATCTTCACCTTGGCAGGATGCTTGGGAGCCTGCGTCTCAGGTGCGGTCTCAGGTGCGGTCTCAGGTGCGGTCTCAGGTGCGGTCTTCGTCTTCTTCTCAGCCATCGTTATCCCTCCCATCAGTTCATTTTGGCATCCGGGGAGAACTCAGAGCAGCACTCCACGCGGACCATGTAAGGCTCCACCAGGATCTCGGCGGTCTTCATGGCCTTCCAGCCGACAGTCGCGCGCTGGTTCAGAGGGTCAGCAGTACCGCCAGAGCCCAGAGGCTTGATGATGGTCTGCAGACCACCGCCCTCCACTTCGGTGACACCGTAGGCCTCCGCCGCGATGAACAGGGGAGCGAACACCGCCAGATCATTGGGGCAGTCGTTCTCCGCGCC
>JAFNXT010000244.1 GCA_017378975.1 Oscillospiraceae bacterium | reverse complement strand
GAACTTCGCACTTCTCTGTATTGGGAGAAGGCATCCAACGCCCTCAGATCGAGGAAAAGATCCAGGCCTTGGCGCTCTCCGACCGGGTGTATCTGCACGGGCTGTCGGACAACCCCTATAAATACATGAAAAACTGCGACCTGTTCGTCCTGCCCTCAGGCTGGGAAGGCTTCCCCACCGTCACGGTGGAGGCGAAGGTCCTGGGCTGTCCGGTGCTGGCCACCGATGTGGCAGGCATTCAGGAGCAGCTGACCCACGGTAGATCTGGCTGGATCGTGGATAACAGCGAAGACGCCCTTTATGAAGGACTAAAAGCGCTGATCGGGGATCCCGATCTGCGGAAACAGCTCCAAAATACCGATGGGATAGATCTGATCTGTGATAACGAAACCAAATCCCGTCAGCTGATGACGCTCCTTTCCTGATGAGGTGTGAGGATATGAAAAAACGTGACAATGGTCTTGACCTTCTGCGCATCCTTTGTATGCTCATGGTCGTGACCCTGCATTACTACGGACACGGAGGACTTGTGTGGGGGATCAGTTGCTCCCCGGCTCTCCCAACTGGTTCCTTGGGAACCTCCTCTACCCCTTCACGCTGGTGGCTGTCAACTGCTTCGTCCTGCTCAGCGGCTATTTCCAGTGTGGCTCCCGGTTCAAGCTGAAGCGGGTGGTGTCCACATGGGTGCAGGTGGCGGTATATTCCGTCGGTTTGTACGTCGTTGTGAAGCTCCTGCTGGGCGGTCTGTCTGTCATGGAACTGGTCAAAACTGCCCTGCCTGTGATCACGAAGCAGTATTGGTTCGTCACCGCCTATCTTCTGATGTACATGGTCTCCCCCTTCCTCAACTGCGGCATCGCCGCCATGGGCAAGCGCCTGCACTTTATGTGCTGCTGTGTCCTTCTGGGGATCTTCTCGGTGGCCCATAATCTGGCCTATATCTACGATTTCGGAGATGTGGACGGGGGCTATACCTTCCTGTGGTTCTGCATCCTGTACATCGTGGCGGCCTACATCCGGCTGTACGTGCCGGTGGAGCCGAAGCACCGCAAATGGGGCCTGCTGGTCTACGGGGTGTGCGCCCTCGGCGTTGGTGTGGCCCGGTTCGTGGCCCACTATGCCACCACGGCGATCTTGGGCCACCCCATGCTCACCAGCTTCTTCTATTCCTACAACTCCATTTTGGTGGTCCCGGCATCGATCGGGCTGTTCATGGCCATGCGCACCGTGAAGGTGGAGGGCAAGACCGGGAAGCTGATCGGCTTCTTCGCCCCTCTGGCCTTCGGTGTGTACCTGATCCATGACCACCCTGCCGTGCGGCCTGCCCTCTGGAGCATCCTGAAGCCCTATGCCTTCGCTGGGTCCGTCTGGATGGTCCCCTACGGCATCGTCTGCGCGGCCGGCATCTTCCTCGTCTGCTGTGGCGTGGAATGGGTGCGGCAGAAGCTCTTCACCCTGTTGGGCATCCAAAAATGGCTGGAACGGATCTGTGACCGGATCCAGGGGAAATTTTCTCCCACCGAATAACTGAGACCAACGCCCCACGGACCATGATATGCTACCCCCATAAGAGACAGTGAAAAAGAAAACTGTTTCTTATGGGGGTATTTCCATGTCAAAAAGGAAAAAGATT
>JAFNXT010000243.1 GCA_017378975.1 Oscillospiraceae bacterium | reverse complement strand
TATCGCCCTTATGGGCGATGTGGTTTCGCCGGAGGCGAAACCACCGGCGGGGGCAAGCCCCCGCCCTACACTGCGTTCACGGAGCATCCCGGTCCAGCGCCGCTCTTGCGGCACGGACGGCTTCCTCACCGGTCTGGGGCAGGTGCCATTCATCGTAGCCCTCGATGCCCATGGGGACCCCTTCCTTGCGGTAGCGCATACCGCTCTGCACCAGCGTCTTGCCGCTCATGTGGAAGGCTTCGGCCTTGGGGAACGCCTCCCGGAATTGCCGGATCACGTTGGCGTTGACCCCGGCACCGATCAGCACCTGCGGTCCCTCCAGCTCCAGGAGCCGGCGGATCTGTTCCATGCCACGGGTGCAGTTGCCCTCGCCGCCGCTGGTGAGCACCGTATCGAAGCCCAGCGCCTTGGCATCCAGATAGGTCTTTTCCAGATCTCTGGACACGTCGATACACCGATGGAGCGTCAGGGGCATCCCCTCCGCCGCCCGGAGCAGGGGCTCCATGGCCTTGGCATCCAGATGGCCTTCCGCATCCAGACAGCCCAGCACGAAGCCATCGGTGCCCAGATCCTTCAGCGTCCGGATCTGCGCTTCCATCAACGCCAGCTCCTCCGGGCTGTACAGGAAATCCCCGGCCCGGGGCCGGATCATGCAACGGATGGCGATGTCGCTCTCCCGACGGATCTGTCGCAGGAGCTCCGCGTACGGAGTCAGTCCCCCGATCGACAGCGCCCCACACAGCTCCAGCCGGTCCGCCCCACCGGCGATCGCCGCCCGGGCAGATGCCAGAGAATCGATACAAACTTCCAGGATCTTCGCCATGATGATGCCCCCTTTTGTTTTTCTTTCATCATAACCCAGCACAAAGCGGAAGTCAACCACACAGCGTTCTTAAGATACGAGATACGAGATATGCCCCGATACAGGATATCTCGTATCTCGTATCTCATATCTTGATATCTCGCATCTCCCCCGTTCATACCATGTTCTTCAGTACGAAGACGAACATCTGCCCCCAGGTCAGCCTGGGGACCCGGTCTTTGGCGACCATGGGGATCTGGGCCAGGATCTGTTCCCCCGCTTTCACCGTCAATGTGCCCAGCCGCTGGCCCCGACTGACCGGAGCGGACACCTCCGGCTCCAGCGTCACTTCGGTGGTGACGGAGGACCGCTGGGACTTGTCGATCAGGATGGGCTGCCGTGCCCCGGGCACCGCTTCCACATAGGCTTGGGTGCCAAGGGCCACCTCCACCTGTGCCTCCGGCGGCTCCGGATCGATCAGGGCATAACTGGCGAAGCCCTGATCGAGCATCTGCTTGCAGGCGGCGAACCGCTGGGCGGAGGTGGCGGCACCCATGACCACCGCGATCAGCTCCATGCCGTCCCGTTGGGCAGAGGCCGACAGGCAGTACCCTGCCCCCTGGGTGAAGCCCGTCTTCAGTCCCGTGGCACCGGGATAGAACCGGATCAGCTTGTTGGTATTGGACAGCCCGAAGGTGCCGCCCCGGATCGTGTCCATCCAGATCGTGGTGAACTCCCGGATCTTTGGGTGGGCGGTGAGAAGCTCCCGGCTCATGATGGCGATGTCGTGGGCGGAGGTCCGATGCTCCGCCGCCTTCGGATCGTCATCGAGCCCCGTGCAGTTGACGAAATGGGTATCCGCCATGCCAAGCTCCGCCGCCCGGGCGTTCATACGCTCCACGAAGGCATCTTCCGTCCCTGCCAGATGCTCCGCCATGGCGCAGGCGCAATCGTTGGCGGAGGACACGGCGATGGATTTGACCATGTCCGTGACGGTCATGGTCTCCCCGGCCTTCAAATAGACCTGACTGCCCCCCTTGGCGGCGGCGGTCTCCGAAGCCGTCACCGTGTCCTCCCAGCCCAGCTCTCCCCGGTCGATGGCCTCCATGATCAGAAGCAAGGTCATGACCTTGGTGACGCTGGCCGGCGCCAGAGGTTCATGGCTGTTCTGCTCCATGAGCACGGTCCCGGTGGCCGCGTCCATGAGCAGGGCGCTTTTTGCCGGCACCTGCGCCGGTGCCGCCGCCACCGGCATCGCCATAGACAGTACCAACAACAAACAGATCCAGATCTTCATTTTTCGCATCCCTCCATAGCTCGTTTCTAAAACCTATGCTGGGAACGGGCAAAAAATAGCCCCCCTCATTTATGAGG
>JAFNXT010000242.1 GCA_017378975.1 Oscillospiraceae bacterium | reverse complement strand
ATCGAAAACTACTCTGAAAAGTTGGGGGATCGCCACGTCGGGCTTCGCCCTCCTCGCGAAGACATAGTTTTTTGACACGCTGAAACGCCCCGGCTCGTGGAGCCGGGGCGTTCGTTGATCTGTTTTCGCGCGGTGTGAAGCGATGTGGCGGTCTCCCTGTGTCGGGGGATCGCCACGGCGGCCCGGATGGGCCTCCTCGCGATGACAGGGTTTTAGTCTTCGATGACGTATTCCACGTCGATGTTGTAGAGCTGGCCGTTCTCGGTGAAGTTGAACTGGTACTCCAGAGGCAGATCGCCGGGCCAGCCGTAGAAGAGCACATCCTCGCCGTTGTTGTATTCTTTGAAGAGAGAGGTGCTGTCGGGGCGGCCGAAGGCTTCCAGCACGTCGGCGGCGGTGGAGGCCAGACAGATGCCGCCGGGGATCGTCAGTTGGGTGGGGGACTTGACGTTGTTGTCATGGAGCCGAAGGCTCACGATCACGGTGCCCTCCAGCGTCTGGGTCTGGTCGGTGTCGTTATACACTGCCAGAAGGTCGATCTTGGAGCCGTCAGGGGCGGTCAGGTAATAGCCGATCATCGTCATCTTCTGGCCGGGGGTGAAGGTCATGGAGCCGCCGGAGCCCTGCTTCCAGCCGTCCGCGATCAGTTGGGACACGGGGATGGGCATGGTGTAGGTCTTGCCGCAAAGGGTGAAGCTGTTGCCGTCCACCGGGGCGGGATCGGCGGCCACAGTCCCGTGGACCGTCAGATCGCAGGAGAAGGTCTTGCCACTGTGGTTGACGATGGGGGCCTCTCCCTCGGTGGGAGCGGTGGTGCTCTCGGTGGCCGTGGGCTCAGCGCCGCAGGCGGTCAGCAGGAGCATCAGGGCGAGGGTGATGGAAAAGATCTTTTTCATAAGTCCTCCTTATCGGTGGGGCCGGATGTATAGCTCGTGTTTCTTGGGGGTGGGACGGGCGAAAACGCCGGAGACCAGTCCCAGCATGGCGTACAGGGATACGATCGAACTGCCGCCGTAGCTCATGAAGGGCAGGGTCAGGCCGATGACCGGGGTCACGCCGATGCACATGCCCACATTACTGCACACCTGGAAGATCAGGGCAGAGGCGGCACCGAAGCAGACCATCTTACGCAGATAGTTGGGGCTCCGGGTGCCGACGATGATCACACGGATGATGATCGCCACCAGGATGCCGACCACCACCACACAGCCTACGAAGCCCCATTCCTCGCCGATGGAGGAGAAGATATAGTCCGTATGCTGGGCAGGAAGCGCGCCGATCTGGGTGCGGTTGCCCTGGAAGGGGCCTTGCCCCGTCAGGCCGCCGCCGGTGAGGGACAGCAGGCTGTGCTTGGTGTGGTAGCGCTCCACAAGACCGTCCGGGTCGATGGTGGGGTCGAAGAGGATCATGATACGGTTACGCATATGCTGGCCCATGACCTTCCAGATCAGCGGCCAGCCGGCCACGACGATGCTTCCGCCAAGGGCGAACCACCACAGGGATACGCCGCCTGCCAGAGCCATGCCGGCGAAGATGAAGGCGAAGATCAGGGACACGCCCACGTCCTTGGAAACGAAGATGTTCACACCGGCCAGCAGGGCCAGATGGATACACATGGCTACCACCGATCTCCAATGGGATATCTTTTGCTGGTACGCTGACATCACCGATGCCAGGATCAGGACGAAGGTGATCTTACAAAGCTCCGCAGGCTGGATGCTCACCGGCAGGAAGGGGAAATCCAGCCAGCTTTTGTTGCCGGATTTGAAGTCCGTTCCGAAGGGGATCAGAAGGAGCAACAGGAAGGTGTTGAAGATCACCAGCGCATAGCGGTGCTCACAGATGAAGTCCAGGTCGATGGCAGAAACGACAGTATATGATAAAACACCGATGCAGATGGCACCGATCTGGATGATGAGATAACGGATGGTCCCGGAATGGGCCGTGGCACTGGCGATGGCCACACAGCCCATGGCTGATGCGATGAGACAAAGCAACAGCAAGATCATATCGCCCCGACGGAACACGTTCCACGCATAGCGCAGAAGCCTTCTCATGGGCATCGCCTCCTTTCGTTTCGTACCCCCCATTGTATCATCCTTTTGGGGCATTGTAAACCAACAATTTATGAACGGCCGGGGGCTTTTCGGAGGGCGCGGATCGTGGTATACTGTATCAAAAGGAGAGGAGCGACGGTATGGACTGGGATCTTCAGGAAGCGGTGGCATATCACAAGGCACAGGGCGCGCCCGGGGCCCACAGCGCGGTGGTGGCACTTTTGAAGGAAGCACAGGCGGCTTGTGGCGGCGCCCTGTCTCCGGCGGTGGTGGGACAGTTGGCCCAAGGGCTTGGCGTGAAGGACAGCTTTTTGCTGGCGGTGGTGAAACGGACCCCCAGCCTGCGGCTGGAGGGGAAGCATCTGTTGCAGCTTTGCGCCGGCCCTAACTGCGGCAGGCGGACGGATCTGGAGCGACTGGCCCGGTCTCTGGCGGACCCCAAGACCGTGACGGTGGAGCTGACGGGATGCATGCGGCTGTGCGGAAAAGGACCAAACCTTCGCTATGACGGAAGGCTCTATCATGCCGCTGACGAGGCGCTGTTACGGCAGTTGCTGGGGAAGGAGGAGCGGTCATGAGGATCGTGGTCTTGATGGAGAACACCGCCTGCCGGGATGGGCTGGCGGCGGAGCATGGGCTGAGCCTGTATCTTGAGACCGGGAGCCATAAGATCCTCTTCGATATGGGGCAGTCCGATGCCTTCGCTGACAACGCGGCGAAGCTGGGCGTGGATCTGGGGCAGGTAGATCTGGCGGTGCTGTCCCACGGGCATTACGATCACGGAGGTGGGCTTCGCCGGTTTTTGCAGATCAATGGGTCTGCGCCGGTGTATGTGAGCCCCCATGCCTTCGGGTCTCATTACAACGGGAAGGACAAGTACATCGGGCTGGACCGGGCGCTGGAGGGACATCCCCGGTTGGTGCGGTCGGAGGACGGCATGGAGCCCGGGGAAGGGCTGTGTCTGCGGACCTATCGGGACCGGGAGCCCCGTTTCCCTGTGGAGCCCCACGGCTTGCAGATGATGCGGGAGGGGCATCTGGTGCCGGAGGAGTTCCGGCATGAGCAGTATCTGCTGGTCCGGGAAGAGGGAAAGACGGTCTGTATCAGCGGTTGCGCCCATCGGGGCGTCCTGAACATCATGGAGTGGGCCCGGCCGGATGTGTTGGTGGGCGGCTTCCATTTCAGGCAATTGCCGGTGGAGGCAGGGGGGACGCTGGATCACGCGGCCCGTGTGCTGGGGTCGTATCCTGCGGTCTGGTATACCGGGCACTGCACGGGGGAGGCGCAGTTGGCTTATTTGCAACGGCAGTTGGGCCCCCGGCTCCGTCCTCTGTCCACGGGGATGGAGATCTGGGTATAAAAAAGCGCCCTGGACAGGGCGGCATCATGCGTGTGGGTGGAGGTCGGCGCGAAGATCCTTCGACGATGCATGGCAAGCCATGCTCCGCTCAGGATGACACGATGGATGGCAAAAAAGAAATGACCCTCAACTGTCTTACAGCGAATCGACAGTTGAGGGTCATTTCATGGAACTCTTGGTATCTAACATCATTGGTTACCTCGCTTTCGTAAAGTGAGCACGGCATCCGGATCGTTCAGATCACTTCCGGAAGATCTCTTTACTATCGTGTTTTAGAGATCTGTGATCGACGGAAGATTTGTTTTGGAGGCCTGCCTTCGATCCTGTTTCTCATGAGGATCTGATGTTTCTAGATCATTGGTATCCCCTCCTTGTGTCTATATAGTAACCGGTTTTTCGCTGTTTTTCAAGATGGGATGATGCACGAAAACAAGGGGGCAGATCCATGCAATAGGGAGAAATCAGAACTTTTGGATGGAAAGTTTTTGACAGGGGGACATATGTGTGATATGATGGTAGTGTTGGGGCGGTCTGACCGAAGGGGTGGTCGCCCGATATCCGATATGGATGAAAGGAGATATCAATTATGGGTCTGATCAAAGCGGCGGTCAGTTCTGTCGATAGCATGCTGGCCGATCAGTGGAAAGAATACTTTATCTGTGAGGCTCTGCCCAACGATGTGCT
>JAFNXT010000241.1 GCA_017378975.1 Oscillospiraceae bacterium | reverse complement strand
GGCAGGGGCTGTCCAACGACTATTTCAAGTATAAGACCCTGACCGAGGTGAACGATGCGGTGGTGGGCTTCGGGAAGGAACTGGAGAGTTTCTCGGAAAGCCTCCGGCCGGAGAAGTTCACGTTGACGGCGGCCAATGTGGCCAATGAAGGCTGGGAGAGCGTTCGGGATCTGCCTGCCGGCAGGGTGTATCGGTTCCCTTACGGGAACCATCCCGAAAGCTTCGGGGGGCTCCCCTATGTGGGGGCCAAGCAGTCCACGCTGGTGGTGATCGGGGCCGGGGATGCGGCATGGTACCGGCTGTATTTGTGCGCCGTGAAGAACGGCAACATCTACATGGCCTATGACGATGCCTCCGCTACGGGGCCGGTCCAATGGAAGGCCCTGAAAAACGGCGAGGTCCTGGTGGAGCAGACCGGTTCGGCGGAGGCTCCTCTGGATCTGAGTGGCTACGGGATCGGCACCGGCTCTGTGGTGCGGTTCCTGCCGGGGAAGACCTATACGGTGGCGCCCTTCCATCTGAAGGACGCGGCGCAGGTGCGGTTCTGTCTGGAGGGTGCCACGGTGGTCTGTGCCGGGGACCGGTTCCTGAAGGCTGAGGGCTGTGACGGGTTGAAGATCTCCGGCGGTACGGTGACCGGGGGCAAGGCGGAGGGCGGTTCCTTCTATGGTGTGGAGCTCCATAGCTGTCCCGGCGTGATCGTGGAGCAGGTGACGTTCCGGGGGGTCGGTGACAGTTCGATGCAGACTGCCGCAGGTATCCATATGCTGGGGGACTGCACGGGATTCTCCGTGGACCGGTGCGTGTTCGAGGACATCACCGCCGGACAGGTGGGTTCCGATGGGTTCATCCACGCTTACGGCTTGTTCGTCAACCGGCTGGGCAGTACCAATGCTTACAGCCGCACCGGCACCGTCAGCGGTTGTCTGTTCCGGAACGTGGCAGGCAAGGACAACGGCGTGAAAGCTGACGGCGACGGCATCTTCATCCAGCGGAACCCTTGGTGGGAGGGCGATGTGCTCATGGGTACCGATCAGAAGATCGTGATCGGGGGCTGTTCTTTCATCGACTGCAAGAAGCGTGGCGTGAAATCCGCCGCCTACGGCACCGAGATCCGGGATTGCCGGTTCGCAGGTGAGTTCTGGTTGGGCGCGGTGGAGTTCCAGTTCGGTCATGGCACCGTGTCCGGCTGTCACATCGTCAACACCAGTCACTACAACGGCTCCGTGACCTGCGGCATCGCTGTGGGTGACGGCGGTGTGACGGTGGAGGATACCTATATCAGTTGTCCTTATGAAAATACCTATCATCCCGGCATCCGGCTCAAGTCCCGGCATGGCTCCGGGGTGCTGGTGGGGGACTGGGACCCCTGTGTGTTCCGGCGGTGCCATCTGGATGGGGTCAACTATGGCATCGCCTCCTTTCAGGAGGAGGTGGCCCAGCGGCTTTGGCATCTGTCGGAGCTTCGGGTGGAGGATTGCCGGATCGGCAGGATCAATCGGGATCGGGCGGTATATTTCGACGGCCACCTGATCGGCTCCATCGGGGCGGTGAAGGTGACGGATCTGAAGCTGGATGGGCCGGAGGCTCTGCCGGTGGAGGTCCGGGCCCGGGTGACGGACAGCTTCCATGTATACAGCCGGCATCAGGTGGGCGCCTGTGTGGGCGGCGCGGTGCCGGAGGTCCGGGATCTGAAGGTCGTGAGCTGTTTCGGACCGGAAGAGCCGGTGCGGTATGTGGAGCGGCGGTCCTGGGGCAGTCGGGCCTGCGGTGTCGGTGCGCCGGGGGAAGCGCTGGAGGCACTCCTTGGGGGCTGTCTTGGAGATGAGTATACTGATCTTGGGACCGGAGATAAGTATGTCCGGACCGGGGACGGTTGGACGAAGTGGAGGTGATGGCGGTGACGCAGATCAGGATCAGGGTCGATGGGTCTCGCGCTGAGAAGGTGGAGAAGGAGGGACTGCTGACCACCGGTATGGTGGGGGCGGTGGCGAGGTTTTCTTTTGACGGTGTTTGGAAGGACCTTGTGAAGGTGGCGGTGTTCCGGGGGAGCGGTGTCACCAGAGATGTGCTGGAATGGGATGGCGATGCCGTCCGGATCCCGGCGGAGGTGCTGGCGGCGGAAGGGCGGCTTTTCGTCGGTGTGGAGGGCCGGAACACGGACGGGTCTGTGGTGATCCCCACGGTGTGGGTCGAATGCGGCGTGGTGGTGTGCGGTGCCAACGCTTCCGGGGATGTTTCCACGGATCCGGACCTGCCGGTGTGGGCTCAGATCCAGAGCCAGATCGGGCCGCTGGAGGAGCTTCAGACCAAGGTGAAGGAGAACATCGTCGGGGCGATCAATGAGGCCCTGCGGTCCGGTGGTGGCTCGGTGGACGAGGATGCCGTGGAGCGGATCGTGGAGGCGTATCTGGCGGAGAATCCGCCGGAGGGCGGCACGGTGGATCCGGAAGCGGTGGGCCAGATCGTGGAAGCGTATCTGGCGGAGAATCCGCCGGAGGGCGGCACGGTGGATCCGGAGGCGGTGGGCCAGATCGTGGAAGCGTATCTGGCGGAGAATCCGCCGGAGGGCGGCACGGTGGATCCGGAGGCGGTGGGCCAGAT
>JAFNXT010000024.1 GCA_017378975.1 Oscillospiraceae bacterium | reverse complement strand
GGGGTCCACGGACATGGTCAGGGACAGGGTCTCATGGTCCTTCAGCACCTCCGTGGACACGGCGGTGACGTTCCGGCCATCCACCGTCACCTCCAGCAGATCCCGGACGCTCTGCTGATGATAACCGCTGGAGAACACCGGTGTCCCGGTCACATCGCCGGGAAGCTGGACCAGCACATGGAGGTCCTTCACAGGATAGGGGAAGCCGGAGAGCAGTTCCAAGGACAGATCCATGCCGTTCCCGGTGGACTCCACCACCGCAGGCAGGGAGTAACTGACCGAGAAGGAGTAACTGCCGGGCTTGCCCCGGGTCACGTCCTTCAGCGACACCATCCGGGAGCTGGCGGCCATATAGACCGTAGCCGGACTGCCGTTGAGGGTGATGTTCTCCGCCCCGGCAGGCACCGGGAACACCGGCGAGGCCACTGCCTCTTCATATATCACAGAAGCCGTGATCACCGCGCGGCAACTTCCGTCCCGGCTCACCACCGCCTCGGTCCGAAGCTGTTCGGCCTGACTGGCGGCAGACACGGGCAGGACCATCGCTAAACATATCAAAAGGGCTGAAACAACGAAAAGCAAACGTTTCATCCCATCCCTCCTTATTTACATAAGATCGATCGGCCTTTATCCTACCATGCCCCATGAAAAAATGCAAGAGGTCAGGAGCTTTCCTCCTTGCCAAACCGGCCGATCCATGGTATCCTGGGCCCAAAGGAAACGAACATACAGGAGGTACCCTTATGGGATGGTTCTCTAAAGACAAAAACACCGACAAGACCCCTGCCGCCGCCCCCAAGAAAGCCGGTGAGCTGGACGGCCCCGCTTTTCTGGCACTGGTCCAGCAGGAGTTCAACAAGGCCGGCCTGAAGCACCGCACCGGCACCGCCGGGAAGCTCCAGTATATCGAGCTGTCCTTCTCCGGCGACAACACCAACGTGATCGTCCGGGTGATCACCACTCACGATGGCAGTGAGTTCAAGGTCATGACCGAGGACTTCGGCAGATTCCCTCCCGAAAAGATCCCGGATGCCTATGTGCTGGCCAACCATCTGTGCCGCAAGTTCAAGTTCGCCAAGTTCACCGTGGACGATGACGGCGACATCTGCGCCCAGTGGGATATGCCCGACAACGTCCCGGCCGACGCCGTGGGCAGAGTCATCACCGAGGTGGTGCTCCGTCTGTTCAACATCGTGGACGATGCCTACCCCGAGACCATGAAGGCCATCTGGTCCTGAACGACATAACGACCATCGGGGCTGATGCGACGCTCGTGCGTTGCATCAGCCCCGATCTTTTCATTTCTCCTGCGCTTCCGTCAGGCTTTTGCATCGCAGATACCCCGCTTTGCATTCCTGACTGCCGTAGCGGTAGCCCTCCCCGATATATTTAACCGCACAGCTAAATGACTCTTGACGATCCTCCCCCGCTGTGCTACACTATACTTAACCAAAGGGTTAAACGAAAGGAGGGCGATCCCATGTCGATCCAAACCACGATAAAGGCCCTGTCGGACCCTACCCGCAGGCAGATCCTGGATCTTTTGAAGTCCGGAAGTCTTTCCGCCGGTCAGATCTGCGAGAAGTTCCCGGTCAGCGGTGCCGCCATCTCCAAGCATCTTTCGGTACTGAAGGACGCAGACCTGATCCGGGACACACGGGAGGGCAAGTATATCATCTACGAACTGAACGCCTCCGTTCTGGAGGAAGTCATGCTGTGGCTCACAGACCTGAAAGGAGAATGAACATGATCAAAAAGAATTGGAAGCTCCTCACCTGCACCACGTTGGTGATCCTGATCCCCATACTGGCAGGCATCCTTTTATGGGACCGGCTCCCGGCCAGGATGCCCACCCATTGGAACGCCACCGGTGAGGTGGACGGCTGGAGCAGCAAGCCCTTCGCCGTGTTCGGTCTGCCGGGGATCCTGCTGGCCCTCCATTGGCTCTGTGTGCTGGGCACTGCCGCCGACCCCAAAAAGAGGAACCACTCAGAGAAGCTCCTGCATCTGGTCCATTGGATCACCCCGGCCCTGTCGGTGGTGCTGGGCGCCGTCACCTATCTGACGGCACTGGGCCAGCCAGTGCGGATCGAAGTGCTGCTGCCTCTGCTCACTGGCCTGCTGTTCACGATCATCGGCAACTATATGCCCAAATGCAAGCAGAACTACACCATCGGCATCAAGATCCCCTGGACCCTCAACAGCGAAGAGAACTGGAACCGCACCCACCGCTTCGCCAGCCGGCTCTGGTTCCTCGGTGGCCTCCTGATCATTGCCACCGGCTTCCTTGGCAACGTCTGGATCTTCCTCACCATCACCCTCGTGATGGCTTTCATCCCCTTCC
This sequence comes from Oscillospiraceae bacterium, assembly GCA_017378975.1. Classification (GTDB taxonomy): domain Bacteria; phylum Bacillota; class Clostridia; order Oscillospirales; family Oscillospiraceae; genus Faecousia. Next base: position 4,406 of record JAFNXT010000024.1, on the reverse strand, counting down.
TCTACTCCTACGCCCTCTACCGCAAGGGCATCTGATGACAAAAAGCACGGCAGGATCGGCCTGCCGTGCTTTTTATCCGACTGTAGGACGTGGGCATACCTTCACCCTACACCTGAACTATCCTCACATCATCACCCGTATCAGCACCATATAGCACACGGTGCCGCCGATGATGCTCAGCAGGGTGTTCCGTTTCCATACATGCAAAAGGACCACCGCCGCCACAGAGACCGCCGCCGGGACCCAGCCGGAAAGACCGCCGAAGGAGACATCCTTCAAACAATACACCACCAGCATGGCCATGGTGGAATAGGGCAACACCGCCCCCAGATAACGGACCACCTTGGGCACCGACCGCTTCCCGTTAAAAACGAGGAAGGGCAAAAAACGCAACGCCGCCGTGACCGCCGCCATGACCGCCACCGCCGCCAGCGCATAGCTATCGATCATATCCTCCACCTCCCAAGGTCCTGCGCAGGAGCAACGAGACCACCGTGACCGAGATCATGGTGGGGATCAGGAAGCTCCCGGGCCCAAAGATCAAAAGACACGCCACCGAACAGACCAGCCCCAAAAGGGCAGGCCGGTGGTCCTTCGCCGTCAGCCATTGCTCCACGAACACCGTGACGAACAATGCCGTCATGGAAAAATCGATGCCGGCAGTATCGAAGGAGAGCACCTCCCCCACCAGACTGCCCAGCACACAGCCCAATACCCAGTAGCACTGGTCGAACAACGACACGAAGAACCCATACCAATGCCGGTCCACCCCCTCCGGGGCCTGCCCATCGCAAAGCAGAGAGTAAGTCTCGTCCGTCAGCGCGAAGATCATGTAAGGCTTTTTCTTACCGGCCCCCTCGTATTTTCCGATCATGGTCAGACCGTAGAACAGATGCCGGGCGTTCACCATCAGCGTGGTCAGAGCCACCGTGATCAGCGAAGCCCCGGAAGTCAGGAGCGACACGCCCACATATTGCATGGACCCGGCATAAATGGTCAGGCCCATAAGGAAGGACCAAAACAGCCCGTATCCGGCTTTTTTCAGCAGGATCCCGAACCCGATCCCCAGCACCACATATCCGGCCATCACAGGCACCGACCGAACGAACGCCGACCTTATCGTTTTTCTCATCATATCTCTCCCGACGATACCTCAAACATAATGTAGGGCGAGCCAGCCGCTCTATCCTTGGCTGTCATGCCACGACCACCGCCATGACGCAGAAGATGGCCAAACACACCACAGTCAAAACAGAACACACACCGGCCGCCACCGCGCTCTCCTCCTTCGTCTTGCCCAGCCCTGCGGACAGGTAGCTCCCCGGCAACACGCAGTAAAGCAGGATCGCCCATCTGGTCTCGGCATCGACCGAAGGGACGAAGCACAAGATCCCCTGCATGATCGCGCAGAATACCGCAAAGATCACGAAATGCAGACCGCAGATCTCGAACACCTGCCTGCGGTCTCCCTTCCCAAGGGAAAAGTTGTAGCCCACGCAGAACAGGATCACCGTGCTCACCGGCCGGGCGAGGAAACCGGTGGTCTGGGTGATGACCCCACCGATCCCGATCCGGTCCAGAACTTCTATCGCTCCGGTCAGATTCAGCGCCAAACCCAAAAGGCTCATGAGGAGCAGAGGCGACCGGAACACCTTCTTTACGATATGACGAACGGAAGGATCCTCCCCGGTGTCCGCCGACAGGATCGCGATCACCGGGATCGCCACCAGCCCCTGCGCCACGTCCATGACGCCCATCCGGAACGCCTGATCCGCCCCGAACAAGGTCATGAACAGCGGGATCCCCAGCATCCCCGTCTCCTGCGCCGAAAAGAGCTGGGGCAGATTGTGATAAGGATATCTCTTCTTTCTCATGCGGAAAGACCATAAGGAGCTCAGGAGCACCAGCGGTATCACCATCGCCATGGCGGTCACCGACCCCATCCCGAAATCTCCGGTCAGACAGGAATCGAACAACACACAGGGCAGACAAAACTTCATCACGAACCGCTGGAGCCCATCATTGGCCTCTTCCGACATCATGCCCTTCTTCCTTGCCAACACACCTAACAGGATGGTCGCGAAGATCGGTATGATGATCTGCAACACCTTGATGATATCTGCCATACGTCCCCCTCCGATCTATTTCATCCGGTCCATCATAACACGGATCCTGAAAAAAAGACAGAGGCAAAATGGATCTGTCATGAAAATAGCAGGCTACGATCACAGTCAAAGCGGTGCGTTTTTCGATGCACCCAAGACCGCCAGAAGATCTCGTCAAAAATAACCGTAGGGACATCCGTCCCCGGGTATCCGCAAAACCGCGCCACGAAAACGGACACCCCGGGAGGGGTGTCCCTACATTTATGCCGCCGCATCCAGCATATTCTCGATAAAGATCCCGTAACCCGTTGTGGGGTCATTGACCAGCACATGGGTGACCGCTCCCACCAGCTTGCCGTTTTGGATGATCGGTGAGCCGCTCATCCCCTGCACGATCCCGCCTGTGGCAGACAGGAGCTGGGGATCTGTGACCTTCAGGAGCAGATCCCGGCCTTCCGGGCTGGACCGGGGGTAAAGCTTCAGGATCTGCACATCATATTCCCGAACGGTCTCGCCGCTCACCGTAGAGCGGATCTTGGCAGGACCGGTGCGGACCTCAGACGGGGCGGCTGTTTCCAACGGCTGACCCATCCAGCCGGTGTCGACGGTGCCGAAGATCCCCTTTGCTGTATTTTTTTCTAACGGACCCAGCGGACAGCCGTCATCCATACCGCCCCGGAGCTGTCCCGGCTGGCCACGCTCCCCCTGCTTCACGGAAAGCACCGTGGCCCGGTAGGCGGTGCCACCGGTCATGGCCGCCAATTTGCCATCCCGGTCGTTGACCCCGTGGCCCAAAGCGCCGAAGCGATGGCTCTGGGGATCGTACCATGTGACGGTACCGATCCCCGTGACCCCTTGCCGGAGCCGGACCCCCAGCCTTGGACCCTGAGATGTGACCCGTGGACGGACCGTCAAACTGCAAGCTCCGCCGGACCGCTGGACCTCCACCTCCACCGACCCGTCAGACCGCTGGAGCGCCGCCCGCACATCCTCAGCGCAGGTGACCCGTGCCCCGTCCACCGTCAAGATCTCATCGCCCACCATGAGCCCTGCCGCCCGTGCCGCGTCCCCACACCGGTCATCGAAGGCCGCCACCGACACGCTCCCATCCTCCAGCTCCAACCCGATCACCTGTCCCCCGGGGATCAGTGATGCCGCCCCAGCCGGCTGGAGCATCAAATAAAGATATATGGCGCAAAAAACGCCGCCTGCCACTTTCCTCATGCCCTCGCCTCCTTTTTTCGTCTGCCCTGTTACTATGCCGCCGCAGGAGATCAGCTAACCGCAGTAAATGCCGAAAAAACAGGGACCGCCTCCCAAAGGAAGCGATCCCTGTTATTTTTTTGTTCGGACGAACACCCTGTCATCCTGAGCAAGCGAAGCGCGCCGAAGGATCTTCTCACCCGGCAAAATACGCCTTGGCATAGTAGCCATAGACCGCCGTGGCTTTCGCCAGCGCCTGCTGTGAAGAGGCATCATTGGCCGCGATCCCTTCGCAGTAACGCCCCAGAGAATAGGAGATGATGCCCGTGGTATAGGTCACGCCATCGAAGGTATAGACACCCACCGCGAACACGGTGTGATCGAGTTCCTTGGCGGCGATCCCGGCCACCTGTCCCCAATACTGTCCATCACCCAGATCTTCCATTACTATGGAGCCGGTAGCATTGTCAGCAGCCAGTTTATCGACAGCCTCATAGGTCTGGGCATCCCAATAATACAAGGTCATCCCGTCATCGCAGGGAAGCTTCGCCGTGAAATAATAATTCAAGGCAAATGCGGAATTGAAAGAGACCGTAGGATAGCATTGCCCAAAAGCGAAGCTGTCCTGAACGAAGACCCCGGTCTTACCGGCATCCACCGACACGGGCGGATCCATCATCCCCTCGTCGTAGCACTCCACCAGAGCCGCCTGCGCCTCCGTCAGGAACGCATCCATCAAATCCTCTGTATCGTAGCCAAAGAACTTCTGGGCCTCGGCACCATAATCCAGCATCGCCACCACCAACGACTTCATCCGGGCCGATGTGTTTTCATCTGCCAGCATCTGCTTCGCGTAGGCGACTGCGCTATATCCACCCATTGGGGAGTACGCATAGGACCCATCTGCCAGCTTGGCAAAAACTTTGAAATACACCACATCCCCCATGCGAGGAGCCGCCACGCCTTCCGTACGCACCATATACATAGACCCGTCCGTGACATACCCGGGCACGACCGCCACCGCGTCAGCGACCGTCCCATCCACCGCCTTGTCTGCGAAGGTGATCAGGCCCATCTCTACCACGCAGCTCAAATCGT
>JAFNXT010000240.1 GCA_017378975.1 Oscillospiraceae bacterium | reverse complement strand
GGCAACTTCTCCTTCGGTGATTACTTCAAGAAGGAAGCTATTGCATGGTGCTGGGAATTCCTCACCGAGGTCTGCGGCATTGAGGCAGACCGTTTGTACCCCTCTATTTACGAGAATGACGAAGAGGCCTTCGAGATCTGGAACAAGGAGATCGGCGTCGCTCCCGACCGTATTTTCCGGTTCGGCAAGTCCGACAACTTCTGGGAGCACGGCTCCGGTCCCTGCGGTCCCTGCAGTGAGGTCTACTATGACCGTGGCGAGAAGTATGGCTGTGGTAGCCCCGATTGCAAGGTGGGTTGTGAGTGCGATCGCTTCATGGAGGTCTGGAACAACGTCTTCTCCCAGTTCGACAATGACGGCAATGGCAACTATACGGAGCTGGCCCAGAAGAATATCGACACCGGCATGGGTCTGGAGCGTCTGGCAGTGGTCTGTCAGGATGTGAACAGCCTGTTCGATGTGGATACCGTCATGAACATCACCAATAAGGTCACGGAGCTGACCGGTGCGGCTTACGGCCAGAGCGTCAGCACCGATGTGTCTCTGCGTGTCATCACCGACCATATCCGTGCTTCTACCTTCATGATCGCCGACGGTGTCCGTCCTACCAACGAGGGCCGTGGTTATGTGCTCCGCCGTCTGCTTCGCCGGGCTGCCCGTCATGGCAGGCTCCTTGGTGTCACCAGACCCTTCCTGTATGAAGTGGTGGAGACCGTCATCCGTGAGAACGAGAGCCATTACAGCTATCTGCGTGAGCGTGCCGACTACATCATCAAGGTGGTCCTGACGGAGGAAGAAAGCTTTGCCAAGACCATCGATACCGGTATGAGGATCTATGCCGAAAAGCTGGAAGCTCATAAGGCCGAGGGCACCACGGTGTTCTCCGGTGCCGATGCCTTCCTGCTGGCGGATACCTACGGTTTCCCCATCGATCTGACCATCGAGATGCTGGAAGACGAGGGCATGACCGTGGACATGGAGAAGTATGTGGAGTGCCGTGAGGCCCAGCGTGTCCGTTCCCGTGAGGACCGGAAGAAGATGGGCGATCTGGGCTGGGCCGGTATCGACCTTGGGCTGGAGAACGGTGGTACCGAGTTCGTGGGCTATACCGACAACTGCGCTGAGGCTAAGGTCCTTGCTGTCTGTGTGGGCGAGGAGGTCACCGGCGTGATCACCGGCGGCGAAAGCGGCATCATCGTTCTGGACAAGACTCCCTTCTACGCTGAGATGGGCGGTCAGGTGGCCGATCACGGTGTGATCCTGGTGGGCGACAGCCGCTTCGTCGTGGATAACGTCCAGAAGGACAAGGGCGGCAAGTATCTGCACTACGGTCACATGACCTCCGGCACCATCAAGGTGGATGACCTGGTGCTGGCTTCCATCGATGTGGAGCGCCGCAATGCCATCCGTCGTGCGCACTCTGCCACTCATCTGCTCCAGAAGGCGCTGACCTCTGTGCTGGGTGACCATGTGCATCAGGCTGGCTCTCTGGTGGAGCCCGACCGTCTTCGTTTCGACTTCACTCATTACTCTGCCATGACCGCCGAAGAGCTTGCCAAGGTGGATGAGATCGTCCAGTCCGCTGTGCTGGAGGGCTATGGGATCGATACCCGTGAGATGCCCATCGAGGAGGCCAAGGCTTTGGGTGCCACCGCGCTGTTCAGCGAGAAGTATGGCGATACCGTCCGTGTGGTCAACATGAGCGGTTACTCTATCGAACTCTGCGGCGGCACGCATCTGGACAACACCGCCAAGGTCGGTCCCTTCCGTATCGAGAGCGAGGGTTCTGTTGCTTCCGGTGTGCGCCGTATCGAGGCCGTGACCGGTAAGGTCTGTCTGGATGATATGGCTAAGAACCGTGAGCTGATCTATGGCGTCTGCGCCCAGCTGAAGACCAAGCCCGGTGAGCTGGCGGACCGTATCCGCGCCCAGATGGATGAGGTCAAGTCCCTGAAGAAGGTGATCGAGTCCTTCAAGGCCAAGGAGGCCGCCGGTCAGACCGAGCGGTTCCTGCTGGGAGCCCATGACGTGAAGGGCATCCGGGTCCTGACTGCCGTTGTGGCGGATGCGGATCCCGGTAAGCTCCGTCAAATGGGTGATACCCTGAAGGACAAGGATGCCACGGTGGCTGCTGTGCTGGCTTCTGTCAATGGCGACAAGGTCACGTTCCTGGCTGTTTGCGGTAAGGAAGCTGTGGCCAGAGGTGTCAAGGCCGGCGATCTGGTGAAGCTTGTCTGTACCGCTTGCGGCGGTTCCGGCGGTGGCAAGCCCGACTCCGCCATGGGTGGCGGCAAGGATGTCACCAAGGTGGATAACGCTCTGGCGCTGGTGGACGATCACGTCAGCTCCAAGGTGAACTGATCATTGAAAGGGCATCGCCATGTGCGATGCCCTTTTCGTTGAAGGAGGTGTGACTGTGCGAAAGCTGGTTTGGTTCAGTATCGGTGTCGCGATGTTCTGCGCCGCCGGGGCTTATGTTCCGTGGAGCGGATATTGGATCGTGGCGATTTGTGCCGGGGCATCAGTGCCTTTGTGTTTGTTTTTGCACAGGAAGCATCCGGTGTTTCGGGTGATGGCGACCCTTTTCTTGGGGATTGTGGTTGGTTTCCTCCTGTTTCAAAGCTACGATGTACGTTACCTTTCGGTGCTCCGTCAAATGGATGGTCAGACTGTGGATATCAATGTGGAGGTCGTGGACTACAGCTGGTCTTCGAACTACGGTACCGTAGCCGATGGGAGAGCGATGTTTGGCGGGCGTTCGTATGATGTCCGTCTTTATCTGAAAGAAGAAAGGATCTTGGTCCCCGGAGATGAAGTGCAGTGCGAGGCATATCTGCGATGGGACGGCAAATCTTCCGGTGTCAGGGCCTATGCCCGGGAGGATGCGGTGGTCCGGTATGTCGTGGACGTCCCATTAAAGTATCTGCCTCAGAAGATCTGCAGGACTCTGATCCTGACGATCGACAGGATCTTTCCTGAGGATACTGCGTTTTTCGCCAAGGCCTTGCTCCTTGGTGATCGCACAGAAGTGAGCTACGGGATATCTACCGCCTTCAAGGTCACTGGGATCAGCCATATCATCGC
>JAFNXT010000239.1 GCA_017378975.1 Oscillospiraceae bacterium | reverse complement strand
TGTTGGTTCTGATATAGTCGATTCTGAACAGCCAGCGTTATTTACAACAAATACTGTTACGAATGAATCTGTACCGTTAAGTAGTTTAGATGTTGAATTTGCCCAACGATTATTATCGGAAAAGCGCCCAATCATCATTACTTGTTTGAAACGGAAAGATGCGATGCAAAAGGCGCTAAAAGTTATAAATGAGATACAACTTGCTAATATAGGATTAGTTCCATTTATAATTGATGATGAAGGAGATCAAGCTAGTTTAAATACAGCAAAAGATAAAACTCGTAATTCCACTCCTACATATAAGACTATTGTTAACATAAAAAGAACGCTAAATAATCCACTTTATTTATCTGTTACAGCAACTCCACAAGCTAATATATTTCAAGCTGATATTAGTGAATTAAATCCTGCTTCAATTCATACGATGCAGCCTGGTCATGGTTACAATGGAGCCAGTATATATCATTTGTCGGACAACACTATCATTGAAGAAGTTTCCGAGGATAATACGACGTTTGAAAAAATGTTAGATATGCTTCCTGAGGTGATTGACTATTTCCTAGTTGTTAGTGCCATTAAACGTATGAGAGCCTCGGTAAAAAAAGAGTACAAGTCCGATATGATAATACATATGGATAGAACGCAAGCGTTGCATGGTCTCATTTTCTCTCGCGTAGAAGAGGTAATTAATAATGTAAAAGATGCATTTTTAAATAATGATTCTGTAGAGTTCTATTATACAAAACTAAAAAAAGCGTACGACAAGTATTTACAACATTCATTGCAATCTCAATATCCATTTGATGATGTTCTTATTGAAAATATAAAAGAGGTTGTTTTATCAACAGGCATCATTTTACAAAATGCAAATGGAAAAAGGACAAAGGATACAACTTGGACTAAATACCATAAAATATTTATTGGCGGTGATCTTTTACAACGAGGATTGACGTTCCCTAATCTACTTGTTACACTCTTTACTCGATTTGCAAAAAGCGGGGGAAATATGGATACAACTCTCCAACGTGCAAGATGGTTTGGTTATAGAGGTAAATACTTAGATTTATGTAAGATATTTACAACTACTGAAATCGCTAAAGAATTTACAGTATTAGCTGAAGTTGAAGATGATTTGTGGGAGCAATTTGAAGATGTAGAAAAGGGCTTGCTCAATATATCAGATATTATTATACAGGCAGAAAATACCAAACAAAATCCGACGGCAAAGAACAAGGCAAAATTCAAGAAGGTCTCGTTTAAAAATAGATGGATAAAACAAAAATTTATCGTTCTAGATAATAGAGAAATTTTGGAAAATAATAATCGAATCGAAGAATTATTAAATACGATCTCTACTTGGACACCAACAACAGCAGGAAGCACAATAAATGCCCAAACAGCTACTTATGCGATATTTACTGCAGACCAACTAATTTCGCTGATCCAGTCGGTTAATACTGCATTTGATCTCCCATGCTTTGATGCCGACGATGGGGATCAGGACCACGGCGATGGGGGAGGCCACGGAGGCCAGGATCGAGGTGTGGGCGGCGTCTTCTGCTACCAACTGCAGTCGCCAGTCGAAGGACTGCATGATGTAGACCGCCGCATTGCACAGCAGGATCACGGTACCGGCCTTGACCACATAGGACCAGCCACGGCTGACCATGGACAGGGCCGCACGCTTCACAGAGGGGAGCTTATATTCGGGGAGCTCGATGATGAAATAGGACTTCCGGCCCCGGACGCCCGTGATGGTGTTCACCAGCAGGGCTCCCAGCAGGATCACGGCGATGCCAACGAAATACATCAGGGTGCCTACCCAGCTGGCCTTGTCGAAGAAGGCACCGGAGAACAGGGCGATCATCGGAAGCTTCGCGCCGCAGGGCATGAAGGGAGCCAGCATGGCGGTGGCACAGCGCTCTCTGGGGTCATGGATGGTACGGGCGGCCATGATACCGGGGATGGCACAGCCGGTGCCGATCACGAAGGGGATCACGGATCTGCCGGACAGGCCCACTTTTTTGAAGATGGGGTCCAGCACCACGGTGGCACGGGCCATGTAGCCACAGTCCTCCAGCAGAGCGATCAGGAAGTACATGACCATCACCAGAGGCAGGAAGCCCACCACGGCGCTGAAGCCGCCGATGATGCCTTCGGTGAGGAGGGCCACCAGAAAAGCGTTGCCGCCCTCCAGCAGACCGGAGATCTGATCCTTGAAGCTGTCGATCAGGGTCACGAGGCCCGGGAGGACCGTGCCGTTGGGCAGTTCCACGCCCTCGGCGATCCAGGGGCCGATCCATGCCTGAGACAACTGGAACACAAGGAACATGACCACAGCGAAGATGCCAAGGCCGAAAACAGGGTGGGTCAGCAGGGTATCGATCTGGTCCTGCCGGTTTCGGTCGGCGGTGCGGACCGTGCGTTTCTCTACCTGAGAAACCAGCTCGTTTACAAAGCGGAACCGTTCCCGGTCGGCTCGTCGGGAACTTTGGAGGTCGGTGACGCTCTGTGCGGGCAGGTTCTGAGGGGGACGCTGGGGATGGCCGGCACGGGACAGGGCGGCGTGGATCAATTCCTTGAGGCCCTGGTTCGTGGTGGAGGTGGTCTCGATCACGGGACAGCCCAGCCGCATGGACAGGGCGGCGGTGTCGATCCGGGTCTGCTTCTTCCGGGTCATGTCGGTCTTGTTCAGGGCGACCACCATGGGGATCCCCAACTCCAGAAGCTGTGTGGTGAAGAACAGGCTCCGGCTCAGGTTGGTGGCGTCTACGATGTTCACGATCACGTCGGGAGACTGGTCACGGACATAGTCATAGGTGACACGCTCCTCGGAGGTGAAGGGGGACATGGAGTAGGCGCCGGGCAGGTCCACGGCGATCAGTTCCCGGTCGCCGTCATACCATTGGGGACGGATGGGGCTTTCTTTTCTTTCTACGGTGACCCCGGCCCAGTTGCCCACCTTCTCGTTCCGCCCGGTGAGGGCGTTGAACATGGTGGTCTTGCCGCTGTTGGGGTTGCCGGTCAGTGCGATCCTCATAGATCATCCTCCTGCATAGTGGTTAGTTGTTGCTAACTGGTGGGCAAAAGCTGATCACACCCGGATCGCCTCTGCCAGATGGCGGTCGATGCTGTAACGGCCGTCCTTGATCGCCACGGTACTGCTGCTCCAGCGGCGGGACACCAGCGTGATCGGCTCGCCGGGGAAACAGCCAAGGCAGAACAGGAAGTCTTCCAGCTCCCGGTCACCGGTGTGGATGCTTTGGATGATGTATTCCTTGCCCGGTTGGGCGTTTCTGAGGGTCATGGTATCCACCTTTCTGGCAGTTAGCCGAGGCTAACTGCCGGGTCGAGATGTTGGTTAGCCTTGGCTAACCGGGGGTATTATATCTTCCAATTTTGGGTTTGTCAACCCTTTTCTTTTGCGTGTTGTCAAAAAGTGAGGGGTGTGGTACAATGATATGAGATTTATGAGATCGTGGGGGACTCCGGACCGGTTTGGGGGATCGTCCCCAAATCCCGCGATGGACTGAAAGGGGATAGGACTGTGGCTTTACATGAGTCTGCGGAGATGTATTTGGAAACGATCTATCTGCTGGCCAAGGAGAAAAACGGGGTCCGCAGTGTGGATGTGGCGGATCATATGGGTTTCTCCAAGCCCAGTGTCAGCCGGGCCGTAGGCCTTCTGAAGCGGGATGGCTATGTGAAGACCGATGAGGAGGGCTTTTTGGTCCTGACGGAGCTGGGCATCCGTACCGCAGAGCGTGTCTTTGAGCGGCATACCATGCTGACCCGGATGCTGGTGTCCATCGGTGTGCCGGAGGATCTGGCATCGGAGGATGCCTGCCGGATCGAGCATGTGATCAGCGATGAGACGCTGGAGGCTGTGAAGCGGTTTCTGGAGAAGGGCTGATGAAGCATCCGAAATTCGTCACGACCCCGGAGGTGTCTGCCCGGATGGGGCGGGTGAAGCTCAAGAAGGGGAAGGCGGAACGCTTGCTGGGAAAGTGCCTGTGGCACAGCGGCATCCGTTACCGCTATAATGTGAAAAAACTCCCCGGTTCGCCGGATCTGGTGATCGGCAGGGCCCATGTGGCGGTGTTCATCGACGGGGAGTTCTGGCACGGCAAGGATTGGGAGAGACGGAAGCCCCGGATCAAAAGCAACCGGGATTACTGGATAGAGAAGATCGAAGAGAACATGGCACGGGACCGGCGGAACGATCTGCAGTTGACCCAACTGGGGTATCGGGTGATCCGGTTTTGGGAGAAGGATGTTCTCAAGGATGTGCAGAGCTGTGCCTCCGTGGTGATCGGGGCGATGGCTGAGGCACTGACAGGGGAGACGGAGTTTGAAGGAACTGAGATTGACGAGGCCTGAGAGCTTCCGCCAGTGGGTGGGGCTCTATGGACTGTATATGCGCGCGTTCCCCAAGGCGGAACGGAAGCCCTTTTCCATGATCGTGAAGATGTGGAAGCAAGGGAAGACCGATATCTGGTGCGTGGAGTCCGGCGGTGTTTTTTTGGGGCTGGGGATCACCATCAATGGGGAGGATACGATCTTATTGGATTATTTCGCCATGGTGGAGAAGTATCGGGGCAAGGGCTTCGGTACCGTCGCTTTGAAAGCGATCATGGCCCGATATGAGGGGAAACGATTCTTTTTGGAGATCGAAAACCCCTTGGAGGACCATCCGGAGCGTGAGCTTCGCCAGCGGCGGAAGCGTTTTTATCTTGCCGCCGGGCTGGAGGAGATGGGTACCTTTGCCAGACTTTTCGGCGTAGAGATGGAGCTCCTTGGGAAAGGGCTCTCCATGGGGTTCGACGGGTACAAGGCATTTTATCGGGATAATTACAGCCAGTGGGCGGCAGATCATGTGACACCGTCGGGGCTGGAGTGAGGTGCCGGTTTGAAGATGTGGCGTTCTTCCGGTCCGGTCAAGGCCGGGGCGGTGATAAGATGGTCGTTCCTTGGCGTGGAACTGATACTGTATTATTTGATCCTCACGACCGGTGGGGAGGTCTTGCGGTGGAGCAGTTGGATCTCCATCGTGGTGTGTTTCCTGTATACGCTGGGGCCTTGGTCCAAACGGAACGCCCTTGTGGTTGCAGGGCTGGGCTGTACGGTGGTGGCAGATCTCTTCCTTGTGGTGTGCGACCCCATCCAGCGGCTTTGGGGCATGATCGCGTTCCTTTGTGCCCAGACCCTGTATGCGGTGCATCTGCATCGTTTGCGGTCCGGGAAATGGATGCTGATCTTCCGTGTGGGTCTGTTGGCGCTGGGGACCGGGATCTGTGTGGCGGTGCTTGGGGCGCAGACGGATCTGCTGGCGTTGGTATCGATCGCCTACTATGCCTGTCTGATCATGAACCTGATCCATGGGGTCCGGAGCCGGAAGGGATGGCTCCTGCCGGTGGCGCTGGTGCTGTTTTTGCTGTGTGACACGGTGATCGGTCTGCAGGTGGCCAGCATGGGGTATCTGCCCATCGGGGAAGGGTCCTGGCTGTACCGGGTCATTTTCCCGGGATGGAACATGGCGTGGGCGTTTTATCTGCCGTCGCAGGTGATGCTGGCGGTCTACGCGTCCAGATAGTGGATACGTTTCCCTCTGGTCGGTCGCGGTCAGAGGCGGCGGAGGCATGCCTCCGCCCTACATAGGAGGGGATATCATGATCAGAGGATTGGTACATGATCCGGTCTTGCTGGCACGGAAGTCGGTGTCTGCGGGGAAAGAGGATCTGCAGATCGCCCAGGATCTTTTGGATACGCTGATGGCTCACAAGGACAGCTGTGTGGGCATGGCCGCCAATATGATCGGCCAGTTCAAGCGGATCATCGCTTTCGATGACGGCGGCAAGTACATGGTGATGCTGGACCCGGAGATCTTGAAAAAGTCCGGGGAGTATGAGGCGCAGGAGGGGTGTTTGTCCCTGCTGGGCGGTCCCAGACCGGCCAAGCGCTATCAGAAGATCAAGGTCCGCTACATGACCATGGATATGCAGGTCAGGATCCGGACATTCGAGGGCTTCACGGCCCAGATCATCCAGCATGAGATCGATCATTGTGATGGGATCTTGATCTAGGGGGTAAGGATATGAAGCTGTTGGCAGAGGCGTTGGTGAAATTCTCTTTGGGAGCGCTGATGGTGGGGGCGTTGATCTTCCTGCCGGCTGGGTCTTTGGGATTTTGGCAAGGGTGGCTCCTGATGGGGCTGTTGTTCATCCCTATGCTGATCGCAGGGTTCGTGATGCTGTTCAAGGCACCGGATCTGTTGGCGAAACGGCTGGATGCGAAAGAGAAGCAGGCGGCGCAGAAAGGTGTGTTGGCCTTTTCCGGTCTCATGTTCGTGGGCGGATTCGTGGTGGCAGGGCTGGACCATCGGTTCGGCTGGTCCCGGATGCCCGTGTGGGTGACGGTGATGGGGGCAGCAGTGTTTTTGCTGTCTTATGCCCTGTATGCCGAGGTCCTGCGGGAGAACGCCTATCTCAGCCGCACGATCCGTGTGGAAGAGGGCCAGACCGTGGTGGACACGGGGCTCTATGGGATCGTCCGGCATCCCATGTATATGGCGACCATCCTGCTGTTTTTGGCCATGCCCGTGGTATTGGGGTCCTGGTGGGCCCTTCTCGTCTTTGCTTCTTATCCAGCCATCATCGTGGCGCGGCTGAAGGATGAGGAAGCTCTGTTGGAGAAAGAGCTGGCAGGGTATTGTGATTATCAGAAAAAGGTCCGGTGGCGGCTGGTGCCGTTCGTTTGGTGACAGGCTTAAGATCTGGCGTGGCGATCCTCTATGCTTGGCAGGTCCAAGCATCGGAGGATCGCCACGTCGCTTCGTTCAAGACGATGGCGGTCTGGCTTTTTTACTGTTTCTTTGCCTGTCGCGGCGGCCTGAGAGAAAACGTGGGGTGCGTTTTTCAGTCGGACGTGCTATAATGATATGGATTTTTACAACGGGGGGAGGAAGGTCATGGCATCAGGGAAACGTATCCTTTGGGATGGGCTGTTCACGGTGGCGATCCTGACTGTGGTGTTCCTGTGGAATCTGGTGCTGTTGGAGCTGTTCGATACCAAGACCATGACACCGATGATCTTCGTGTTGGGTGTGTTCCTGGTGTCGTGGCGGACGCAAGGATACCTTTGGGGGATCGTTGCCAGCCTGATCAGTGTGCTGGCGGTGAATTTCGCTTTCACATATCCTTATTGGGCCTTCGATCTGATCTCTCCGGAGTGCATCTCTTCGGCGGTGGTCATGCTGATCGTGTCCACCATGATGGGTGCTTTGACTACCCGGCTGAAGCGGCAGGAGCATTTGAAGGCCGAGGCGGAGAAGGAGCGGATGCGTGGCGATCTGCTCCGGGCGGTGTCCCATGATCTGCGGACGCCCCTGACCTCGATCTGCGGTGCCTGCTCCGCGATCATCGACAATTACGATCAGATCCCCCGGGAGCGTCAGTTGGATCTTTTGGGGGATATCCGGGCCGATTCCCAGTGGCTGGCGCGGATGGTGGAGAACCTGCTGTCTGTGACACGGGTGGATTCGGACCGGGTCAGGCTCTCCAAGCAGAGCACGGTGCTGGAGGAGCTGATCGACGCGGTGCTGGTGAAGTTCCGCAAGCATTATCCCAGCCAGACCGTCCATGTGGTGCTGCCGGATGCCTTCGTTTCTATCCCTATGGATCCGGTGCTGATCGGTCAGGTGCTGATGAACCTGTTGGAGAATGCCGTGTTCCATGCCCACGGTATGGAGCATTTGTGGCTGAAGGTGACGCTGGATGGCGGGAAAGCTGTGTTCACGGTGGAGGATGACGGTTGCGGGATCCCCCGGGACCGGTTGCCGGAGCTGTTTTCCGGGCTTCTGAAAAGTGACGCTCCGGCCGATCCCTCCCGGCGGAACATGGGCATCGGATTGAGCGTATGTCAGACCATCGTGAAAGCCCATGGCGCGCGTCTGGAGGCTTTGGACCGTGTCGGTGGCGGTGCGGTGTTCCGTTTTTCCCTGAGTGTGGAGGATATCAGTTATGTCGAACAATAAATACAAGATCCTGGTGGTGGAGGATGACCGGAGCATTGCCGGGATGATCCAGACCGTTCTGGAGACCGGCGGCTATCAGGTGTTGGTGGCAGGCCGGTGCGAACAGGGGGTCCTGATGCTCCGCTCCCATATGCCCGATCTTGTGGTGCTGGATCTGGGACTGCCGGATATGGACGGCTCGGAGTTCATCCGGATCGCCCGGCGGGACCGGACTGTGCCGATCATCGTGCTGTCCGCCCGGATGGAGGAGGCGGACAAGATCGCCGCGCTGGATCTGGGGGCCAATGATTACATCACCAAGCCCTTCAGCACCGGGGAGCTGTTGGCCCGGATCCGGGCATCCCTGCGGATCGTCCATGGACATCAGCAGACCTCCGGCGGGACCTTCACGTTGGGCGGCCTGACCATCGAGCATGACCGGCGGCAGGTCCGGGTGGACGGGGAGCCGGTCCATCTGACCCGTACGGAGTTCAATATCCTGGCGTTCCTCAGCCGTCATCCGGGGAAGGTCATGACGTACGCCGCGATCGTCACCGCCATCTGGGGCGGCTTGGACGATGGGAGCGTGAAGAAGCTCCAGGTGAACATGGCCAATATCCGAAGGAAGCTGGGGTGCGCGCCGGGGGATGACCGGTACATCGTCAATGAGCTGGGGGTAGGATATCGGATGTCCGATCCTCAGAACTGACCTTTGCCGGAACTTTGCCGGAACGGCCGTATATTAGCCCCATCTTTACTGCCTCGCCCATATAATGGGTGAGGCGATTTTTTTATCACAACAGATCAAGGAGGATCATTATGGAAGTGCTTATCCAAAACTTCTCCTTCATCACCTGGCAGATGCTGGTGATGTGGGGGATCGGCGGCTTGCTGATCTGGCTGGCCATCTCGAAAAAAATGGAGCCCACGCTGTTGCTCCCCATGGGCTTCGGCACCATCCTGGTGAATCTGCCGGTGGCGATCGAGGGCACCGGTGTCCAGCACGTTCTGGACACGCTGTTCTCCATCGGTATCGACGGTGCGGAGCTGTTCCCGCTGATGCTGTTCATCGGCATCGGCGCCATGATCGATTTCCAGCCCCTGCTCTCGAACCCCAAGCTCATGATCTTTGGCGCGGCGGCCCAGTTCGGCATCTTCTTCACGCTGGCCCTGGCCTCTTTGCTGGGTTATGACCTGCGGGATGCCGCGTCCATCTCCATCATCGGTGCCGCGGACGGCCCCACTTCCATCTTCGTGGCCACGGAGCTGGGCTCCAAGTATCTTGGCGCGATCATGGTGGCGGCTTATTCCTACATGGCGCTGGTGCCTTTGATCCAGCCTCCGATCATCAAGCTGTGTACCACCAAGGCTGAGCGTAAGATCCGGATGCAGTATAAGGGCAAGCCCGTTTCCAAGACCGCCCGGATCCTGTTCCCCATCGTGGTGACCATGATCGTGGGCGTGGTGGCCCCCGACGCGGTGGCACTGATCGGCTTCCTGATGTTCGGCAACCTGATCCGGGAGTGCGGTGTCATGGACCAGATCTCTGAGACCGCCCAAAACGCGCTGGCCAACCTGATCACCATCTTCCTGGGTATCACCATCGCTTCCCAGATGAAGGCGGCGGACTTCCTGCAGGTGGATACGCTGGTGATCATCGGTCTGGGCCTGATCGCCTTCATCTTCGATACCTTCGGCGGTGTTATGGTGGCGAAGGTCATGAACCTGTTCCTGAAGGAGAAGATCAACCCTATGATCGGTGCCGCCGGTATCTCCGCGTTCCCCATGTCCGCCCGTGTGGTCCATAAGATGGGCCTGGAGGAGGATAATCAGAATTTCCTGCTGATGCATTCCATCGGCGTGAACGTTTCCGGTCAGATCGCTTCCGTGATCGCGGGCGGCCTGATCATGGCGCTTGTCAAAGCAAAGCTGGGAGGTTGATCGTATGCGTATCGATTTGCTGATGGATGCTCTGCCCATCATGGGCACCGGGTATCTGGGGATCTTCATCGTCACCGGTGTGATCATCGGGCTGGTGTCGCTCCTGACGAAACTCACTTCTAAGAAGGATAACTAATGGATATTTATGTATTCTCAAAAATACGCCCTGCCTCCGGTCTGACCGTGCAAAAGACGGTATCCTCTTGGTTTTTCAAGGGGATACCGTTCTTTTTTACAGATCCGGGCGGAGCGGAAGGGGGGATGAGGATACCGTGCTCAGGGCTTGGGGATGGTGATGGTGAGGATGATCTCTTTTTCGGTCTCCTTCCGTTCGGAGATGGCACTGATGCCGGAGAGCTGGATCTTGGACAGCTTCTGGGTCAGGTCGTTGAGGAAAGCGTTGATGTTGGGGCGTTGGGGCGTGGGATGACCGGTGGTGAGGATCCGGTCGATATAGCGCTCGGTCATGGCGACGCTCATAGAGGCGGCAACGATCGCATCGATCACCGTGAGCTTGTCCTCCTCCGTGGGGAGCTTCAAAAGAGCACGGGCGTGGCGTTCGGTGAGTTTGGCTGTGCGCAGGGCCGTCAGTACCGGGTCGCTGTGGCGCAGGAGCCGGAGCTTGTTGGCCACGGCGCTTTGGCTCTTGCCCAGGATCTTGGAGATCTGGTCCTGACTCATGTGCCAGCGTTCCATGAGGGTGGCGATGCCCCGGGCTTCCTCGATGTAATCAAGATCCTGACGCTGGAGGTTCTCGATCATGGCGGCGATGCCGGATTCCTTCTCGTCCATGGTCATGACGATGCAGGGGATCTCTGTCAGGCCTGCCAGCCCTGCCGCCCGGAGACGGCGTTCGCCCGCGATCAACTCGTAGGTGGTGCCCACCCGGCGGACGGACAGAGGCTGGAGGATGCCGTGCTGGCGGATGGACCGGGCCAGATCCTCCAGATGCTCCTGATGGAAAACGGTCCTGGGCTGGGCGGGGTTCGGTACGATGGCCCGGATCGGGAGGAACACCACCCGACCGGTCTCCATGTAGGTCCTGAGTTTTTGACATTGCATGGTACAAGATCCTCCTGTTGGTCAGTGTTTCCTCCATATTACCCGAACAGGCTGCGCTGATGCCCTCGGATCAGCGGTGGGGCAGGGGAGTTCTGTCCGACTTTTGGCGCCGTTTTCAGGGGCGTTTCATGGACAATTCCCTTTTGACCCGATCGTTCACAATTTTTTAACCAGATCCGATTGACATAAAATTTACGCTGTGTTACAATTCGGTTACACTGTTTGATGGAGATAATGGTATGATCGAATTCAAAAATGTGAAGAAGACTTATGTCGAGGGCAACAAGGCCCTTCGTGGTGTTTCCATGCAGATCGAGGATGGGGAGTTCTGCTTCCTGGTGGGTCCTTCCGGTTCCGGTAAGTCCACCATCATCAAGCTGATCACCGGTGAGCTTCGGCCCACCTCCGGCTCGGTCCATGTGAACGGATATTCTCTGGAGCGGATCCGCCGTCGGGAGGTGCCCTATCTGCGGCGTACCGTCGGTGTGGTGTTCCAGGACTTCCGTCTGATCGATAATATGACGGTGTATGAGAACGTGGCCTTCGCCATGCGTGTGGTGGGGGCCCGGGCTCAGGAGATCCGGGAGCGCGTGCCCTATGTGCTGGATCTGGTGGGTCTGGAGACCAAGAGCCGCCGTCGCCCCGGAGAGCTCTCCGGCGGCGAGCAGCAGCGTCTGGGCAGCGCCCGGGCGCTGGGGAACAACCCCTCCACCCTCATCGCCGACGAGCCCACAGGCAACCTGGATCCGGCCCGGTCTATGGAGATCATGACCCTCCTGCAGGAGATCAACAATCTGGGCACCACCATGCTGGTGGTCACCCACGAGCATAATTTGGTGGAGCATTTCGCCAACCGGGTCATCACCATCGAGGATGGCCTGATCACCAGTGACAGAATGGACGGTCTTAACGTATATGAAGATCAATAATATCGGTTACCTGTTGCTTGAGGGCATCCGGGGGATCTTCCTCCACGGGTTCATGTCCTTCGCCGCTGTGGTGGTCACGGTGGCCTGCCTGCTGATCGTGGGCAGCTTCTCGATCCTCGTCTACAATGTGAATATGGTGGTGGACCGGCTGAACAAGACCAATGAGGTCATGGTCTACATCGACGAAGAGCTGTCTTTGGCAGAGGCCCAGCAGATCCACACCAGGATCAACCTGTTGGACAATGTCCACATCGCCGAGTTTAAGACCCGGGAGCAGGCGCTGGAAGAGTTCGTCGCCGATCATAACGGTGATCCGGCCTTCAGCGGTCTGCAGGCCGAGGACCTGCGTCACCGGGTGGTGGTGAAGCTGGAGGACAATGCCCTGATGGAGCAGACAGCCAAAGAGCTGGAGGCTTTGGAGGGCGTTGCCAAGATCACCGCTCCCTATGAGATGGCCGAGGGCTTCTCCACCCTGAAGAACGTGCTCCAGATCGCCTCCGTTGCGGTGATCGGTGTTCTGCTCGTGGTATCCTTGCTGATCATCTCCAACACCGTCAAGCTTGCTATGTATGACCGGAAGGACGAGATCGCCATCATGAAGATGGTGGGCGCTACCAACGGCTTCATCCGTTTGCCCTTCGTGGTCCAGGGCTTCGTCCTTGGTATGGTGGGCGCCGGTGTGGCATTCGGTCTGGAGTGGGTGCTCTATGATTTCCTTGTGGAGAAGATCGCGGAGCTGGATACCCTGAAGATGTTCCAGTTGGTGCCCTTCCAGGAACTGCTGATCCCCATGCTTCTGACCTTCGGTGCCGCGGGCCTGTTCGTGGGCGTGCTGGGCAGCTGGACCTCGATCCGTAAATTCATGAACGCTTCCGCAAGATAAGGAGTCAGGATGAAGAATAAGAAATTGATCGTTTCCGTCATCGCCGGTATCATGGCGGCGGTGATGGTGTTTGGCCTGATGGTGGGGATCCTTCCCGGGCAGGCCGATGCCGCCAGCTCCAGCGAGCTGAAGAACCAGCTCGATCAGCTCCAGGCCCAGAAGGATGCCATTTCTCAACAGCTCGCTGAGCTGGAGAAACAGCAGTCCGGCAACCGGGACGATATCCAAAGCATCATCGACCAGAAGGCGGTGATCGACCAGCAGGTGGCTCTGCTCTACGCCGAGATCACCAATGTCAACGACCAGATCGCCACCTACAGTCTGATGATCTCCGACAAGCAGAAGGAGCTGAACCGGCTCCAGGAGCATCTGGACAAGCTGAACCTGAAGAACAAGGAACGGATCCGCGCCATGGAGGAGGAAGGGGAGCTTTCCTACTGGTCTGTGGTGTTCCAGGCCAATGATTTCGCCGATCTGCTGGACCGGGTGAACATGGTCCAGGAGATCGCGGCCGCCGACAAGCGCCGTCTGGAGGAGATGGGCAAGGTCGCCACGGAGGTGGCCCAGACCCAGAAGGAGCTTGAAACGGAGAAGGCCGCTCTGGAGCAGACCAAGGCGGCATTGGAGGTCGCTCAGCAGGAGTTGGACGCAAAAAACGCTGAGGCCGATGCCATTCTGGATGAGCTGGTGAAGACCTCTGAGAGTCTGGATGATCTGCATCAGAGCTTCGAGGATGAGGAAGAGTACTTCCTGAATGAGCTGCTGAAGACGGAGCAGGAGTACAATGATAAGCTCCAGGAGGAAGAGGCCTCCCGGCAGGCTTCGATCCAGGCTTCCATCGATGAATCCATCGCTGAGTCCAGATATCAGGCCGCCATCGAGGAGTCCCGGCGGCAGGAGGCCCTCGAGGAATCCCGGCGGCAGGAGGCCAACAAGAAGCCCACCAAGCCCTCCGGCGGAAGCTCCAGCAGCTCCTCCGGGAATACGGATGCCGAGGGCATCCGCTGGATCACGCCCTGCGCTTACAGTTATGTCAGCAGTCCCTTCGGCTACCGGGTCCATCCGGTCACCGGTAAGTACACCATGCATAACGGTGTGGATCTGCCGGCACCCAAGGGCACGCCGATCTATGCCACTCGCAGCGGTTATGTGACCACCGCTACCTATCATTACACTGCCGGTAACTATGTGAGCATCAATCATCAGGACGGTTACTCCAGCGTGTATATGCATATGACCCACTATGTGGTCAGCAAGGGCGAGTATGTGAAGGCCGGTCAGCTGATCGGTTATGTGGGGTCCACCGGCCGTTCCACCGGTAACCATCTGCATTTCGGTATCTCCAAGAACGGTACTTATGTGAATCCCATGAAGTACATCGGTTGAACCAACAGATAAAGATCAATGTGTCATCCTGAGTGAGTGAAACGAGCCGGGGATCATTGCAACGGACGGGCCTTTGCGGTCCTGGACGTGCGAAGGTCCTTCGTCGGCCCGGTCCTCCTCAGGATGACAAGCATTTTGGAAGGGGAATGAGGATGAAGACTTTTTGGCGCGTGCTTTCTTATGTGCTGGTGGCGGTGATCGCCGCCGGGACCACGGCGGTCTGCTTCGTGGTGGAGGACCTGACCTCCGGAGATAAGCTGGAACAGGTGAAGGCCTGCATCGACCGGTACTTCATCGGAGAGGTGGACATGGACAAGGTGGAAGATGTCGCCGCCGGGGCCATGGTGGAAGCGCTGGGCGATGAGTGGAGCTACTATATGACAGCGGAGCAGTACCTGTCCTATCAGGATACCATGGATAACTCCTATGTGGGAGTCGGCATCACCGTGGCGGTCCGGGAGGACGGACAGGGGATCGATGTGCTGTCTGTGACCACCGGGAGTCCTGCGCAGGCGGCGGGGATCCTGGCCGGAGACATCATCGTGGCGGTGGACGGACAGAGCGTCGTTGGCGCGGATATGTCTGTCCTCACCGGGCTGGTCCGGGGCAAGGAAGGGACCTTCGTGGAGATGGGTCTCCTGCGTGACGGAGAAGAAACGGTGATCCGGGTGGAGCGGAAGCGGTTCCATATCCCTGTGGTGGGATATGAGATGCTGGAAGGGGACGTTGGTCTTGTGTCGATCGCCAATTTCGATTCGAAGTGCGCTGACGAGACGATCGCCGCTGTGGAGGCTCTGCGTTCTCAGGGAGCGAAGGCTCTGATCTTCGATGTGCGTGATAATCCCGGTGGTTACAGGAGAGAATTGATCCGGGTGCTGGACTATCTGCTCCCGGAGGGACCGTTGTTCCGGACGGAGGACTATCGGGGCAATGTGACGGTGGACCGGTCGGATGCCAGCTTCGTGGATCTGCCCATGGCGGTGCTCATGGATCTGGAGTCTTATTCCGCCGCGGAGTTCTTCGCCGCCGCGCTGGATGAATATGATGCCGCGATCACCGTTGGAGAGAGGACCTACGGTAAGGGCTATATGCAGGTGGCTTTCCCCCTGACGGACGGTTCTGCGGTGAACCTGTCCATGGGGAAATATTACACCCCCAACGGTGTCAGTCTGGTCGGCGTGGGCCTGACCCCGGATGTGGAAGTGCCGGTGGATGAGGAAACTGCCGCCAAGATCCGGGCAGGTATCCTCGACCCGGCGGAGGATCCTCAGATCCAGGCGGCGTTGGAGGCCCTTGGGGCAGGAAAATGACTTGACGGGAGCGCTTTTTTGCGTTATACTGGGATAAGCTATGGAAAATGATCCATTTAAGAAAGGATAATGAGTATGGCAAAGGAATTCAAGATCACAAGCCTGCGTCTGGCAGACCTGGAAAAGGAACTGAACTATCTGAAGACCACCCGTGAGCGTGAGATCGCGGCGATGATCGCCGAGGCACGTTCTTATGGTGACTTGTCCGAAAACTCTGAGTACGATGCCGCCAAGAACGAGCAGGCCAAGCTTTATGGCCGTATCGCCGAGATCGAGGACATCCTGTCCCATGCTGTGATCATCGAGGATGAGAACGAGGCCACCGGTCGTGTGGGTCTGGGCTGTACCGTGGTGGTGGAGGATGAGACCGGCAAGCAGATCACCTATCGCATCACCGGCTCTCAGGAGGCCAACCCCATGGAGGGCAAGCTGTCTGATGACTCTCCCTTCGGTCGTGCCTGTGTGGGCAAGTCCGCCGGTGAGAGCTTCACCGTCAATGCTCCCAATGGCGCTTACACCATGAAGGTCGTCAGCGTCTCCCGTGAGGGCTGAGCCATGGCAAAGTTCGTACCGCAGGCTGAACTGCCTGTTTCTGAGCAGGCCCAGATCCGCCGTGACAAGCTGGCGGCTCTGCAGGCCGAGGGGCGTGATCCGTTCCTCATCACCAAGTTCGATTTCAATGCGGACTCCGCCGCCATCAAGGCCGATTATGAGGGCTTCGAGGGCAAGGTCGTCCGGGTGGCCGGTCGCCTTATGAGCAAGCGCGGTCAGGGCAAGGTCATGTTCTGTGACCTGCAGGACAACACCGGCCGTATCCAGCTCTTCGTCAAGATCGACGAGATGGGCGAGGAGGAGTTCGCTCGCTTCAAGAAGAACGATATCGGCGATATCGTGGGCTGTGAGGGCGAGGTCTTCAAGACCAAGACCGGCGAGATCTCTGTTCGTACCAGCTCCATCATCCTGCTGAGCAAGAGTTTGCTCCCCCTGCCGGAGAAGTACCACGGCCTGACCGACAAGGAGATCCGCTTCCGTCAGCGCTATGTGGATCTGATGGTCAATCCCGAGGTCAAGCGCAACTTCATCGTGCGCTCTCAGTTCATCAAGTTCATGCGCAAGTATCTGGATGATATGAACTACATCGAGGTGGAGACCCCGGTGCTGAACACCATCGCCGGTGGCGCTTCCGCCCGTCCCTTCATCACCCACCACAATACGCTGGACATCGATATGTACATGCGTATCGCCACCGAGCTGCCCCTGAAGCGCCTGATCATCGGCGGTATGGAGCGCGTGTATGAGATCGGCCGTATTTTTACATAATACAAACTGGAAAAAGTTTCAAATAAAATAATTGGTAACTGTTCCTCCAAATAAATATCTATGGTTCTTTTATATTGTTCCAATATTTCCTTTTCCGTGTACTCTCCGTTT
>JAFNXT010000238.1 GCA_017378975.1 Oscillospiraceae bacterium | reverse complement strand
TGACTCCACCACCCGAAGGGGTGGTGGAGTTTTTGGTGACCCGCCGGGGATTCGAACCCCGGACCCACTGCTTAAAAGGCAGTTGCTCTGCCAGCTGAGCTAGCGGATCGTATGGCTGGGATGGCAGGATTCGAACCTACGCATGCCAGAGTCAAAGTCTGGTGCCTTACCGCTTGGCGACATCCCAATGTACGCGCGTCCGGCATCGGACACGCAAGCCATTATAGCATGACCGCGAACATTTTGCAATATCTTTTTTACTTTTCCCCAGGTTTCTGAAAAAATACCGCCCACTCCAGAAAAAGTGGGCGGTATGTATCTTCCGGTCAGCCGGTGGCCACCGCGCTGTCCTTCCGTTTGTCCTCTTCCGACAGGACCTCGAAGGGCACCAGATCATGGTGCATCTTCGCCAGATCGTTACGGGTCTTGGGATCCGGAGATCCGCTGTACACATAGCCCTCGGACCGCATATAGGCGTTCCACCGACGATGCTCCAGCACCTCGATGATGTCACGCTCCCGTTCCGTCAGCTCGGACTCCCTCTTGTCAGAACCGGGGATCTGGCACCAGCGCCTGGCCTGCCGGTGGATCGCCGAAGCGATGGAGGAACGGTAGTTGTACTCATAGGTCCAGAACTCCTCTTCCTTGCCCCACTTCAGATGGGAACGAAGAGCCTCTTCCTCCAAAGCGGTGCCCAAGATCACCGCTTCGGTGTAAGCCTCCTCCCGGTCACCGAGAAAATGGATATCATAGGGCACGTTCCGGTAGTTCCGGATCCCCTGCAACGCCTTCTTCTGATGGGGGTCGTAAACGATCGCCTGGATCACGGGATGGATCCCGATCCGCTCGAAGTACATCCGCAGACGCACCGCCGTATTGATGTTCAGCTCATCACTGCCCAGCGCCACCAGCACATAGGTGGTCTGCCGGAGCTGCCCGATCTCCCCGGCGAAAGCGGCGGTCTCCACATCCATGTCGGGATGGATGGTGATCTGATATCGGGTCTCCCCCGGGATCTGGTTCCCGTTGATCTTCTCAGACATGAGCTCCGGTGCTTTGGCGGTGAACTTCTCCAGCGCCAGCTTGTCCTTGTCGAAGGCATCCACCGTCAGCTCATACCCATCCATCTGGCAGAACCAGCTCAAAGACCGGAGCATCTGGTCTCCATGGCGACCCATGCCCACGATCACGGCACCGATCCGCCTGATGCCGTCCTCCCCCTCACGGGCGGTATCAAAAATGGTCTTGCCCTGCTCATACAGGAGCCTGTCCACCAAAGACTGGACCTCATTGATCCGGCGGACCCGGACCTTCCCCTTGTCCACCGCCGTCAGCAGGAGCTCGCTCTCGATCCTGGTGGAGAACACATAGATATGGGTATCCTCCCGGTCCCGGTACCGCTCGATCAGCTTCAGGGTCTGGTCCAGATCCTCGGTCTCGTCCTCACCGATGGTGAAGAACATGAGCTTCCGCTTCCGGGAATGATACTTGCACTCCAGCACCGCGATGTCTGTCTTGAAGAAGATGGCACCCAGCTTCTCGGCGGCCTCGGTCATCTCGAAGCTCTTTTCATCATCCTTCTCGAACACGTCAGTGAACACGATCATCGCCTTGGGGTGCTTGTTCCGGATATCCGTAGCCAACTGCAGCGACCGGTCATTGAGCTCCGAGAACACATAAGCATCCCGGAACCAGCCACGAAGATACCGCAGATAAGCGGTGATGTTCCGGAACAAGGACAGCACGAAGCCGAAGGTGAACAGGGGCGCCAGCACGAACATCCCGGCAAACACCACCTGATAAGCCAGCGCCAGCTCCTGCGGACACTGGCCCATGCCATCGGCCACCACCGCGAACTCACAGCCCGCGGCATAGAGCTGGATGGCGTTGAACAGACACAGGAACGCCGCCCGGACACCGTTCCACAGCCCACCGCTGTGATGGACCGGCCAGAACATCACCACGGATGCCAACAGCACCCCCACGAAGAGGGAGTAGAACAGCTTCACCCTGCTCCGCCGGACACCGGCCCAACGGGACAGCGTCGGGATCAGCGCGGACAGCAGCAGGATGCCCAGCGCCAGCCAAAAACAAAGGGACCACATCATCTCAGGTCCTCCTTTCATACATACAGAAAAAGCAGTCATCACCCGGATGGCCGGATGATGACCGCCCATGGGTCTTTAGTCCACTCTTACCAGCGTGATGGTCTCGCTCTCGCGGGTCAGCACCAGCTCCTTGCCGCTGATCTGGAAGGTATACTCCTCATCCACATCCACGCCCAGCACCGAGGTGGTGATGGTCAGCCGGTCACCGTCCATGGTGTAAGTGAAATCCATATCCAGCACCCCGGAACGCACACCGGTGCCGTCCTCCTTGAAGGTATAGGAGACCTCCGTCTCCAAACCAAGGACCTTGTTCTGGGTCTTCCAGGTGCCCAGGATCATCTTCTCCGCCAACGTACAGGCGCAAAGTCCCAGCACGATCGCCACCAACAGGACCACAGCCACTGCCTTTTTCATGCCATGACACTCCCTTCTCATCATCCATTCTTCGTTCTGCGTACGGCCTGATTATATATCCCCACAGTGGGGATCGTCAACCACAGACTTTCGCCGGCATACGTCATCCGTCCGCCGGCATGAACTCCACACGGACCGTCTCCAGCCTGCGGATCATCCCCTCGACCCGTTCCGGATCCCCGAGGAACGCCAGACGGGCTCTGGCCATCTCCGGTGTCATCAGTTTCTCCAGCGCATAGGCATAGACATCCATCTCCTTCGCCAGGAACCGCTCCTCCGCCAGAGGATCGTGATCATCGTCAGAATCCAGATCCAGCACCGCGTTGACCAGCGTGTAGGAAGCGCTGACCGAAGTCGGGATATCCACCACCGTCAGCAGATCCTCACCGGGGCGATAACTGCCCCGGAAGAACAGCCCCCGTGGGCCGGCATCCCGGATCATATATGCGTCATAGCCCTGCCGGTCATAATACCGGTCGATCCGTTCTCTGGACAGGGCGCTGACGCTCCCGGGAAGCAACACCCGGACGCGGACCGAACCGGGACAGGCGATCCGCGCCTCCGGCGACCGGACCGAACAGAAACCGCCCTCCAAATGCTCCAGCAGGCGGACGATGAAATTCATGAAATACGCCTCCGCCGAAGAGACCGCCGCCCCGATGAATACGGGGCCGACCTGATCGGCCTGACTGTGGATGTGCGTGAGGATCCGGTCCACCCAGGCACGTATCTCTCCGGAGGTACCGACGGAGCCACGGTCCATGACATCCTGTACCATCCCTGCCACGCCTTCATCACCACCGACTCCCAGAGGGATCCGGGTCACACCGAGCCCATCCACGCCCACCAGATCCTCCGGCACACGTACCTCCGGATCTGCCAGCAGGATGACCCGCTCCGGGCCCAGCCCCATGACGCACAGCCCCAGCTCGAAGAGGACGTTGTCCCGCATGATATGCTCACGGTCATTCCCCCGGAGCAATGCCGTATCGACGCCCTCCGCTATGATCAGGGCGAAATCGAAGGTGGGGATCTTTTTTATCAGCCCGGGCAAAAGAGCGATGTGGTCCATATCATGGGCCCGGCAGAACAGGGAGCTCCATCCAAAGCACCGGATCCCACGGGCTTCCAAAAGCGCCATGATCCTGTCCACCCGTCCGCTCCTGACCGACTCACCGGCCGAGAAAACGATCACGTTCTGTTCTCTTCTCACAGCGCCCCTCCTTACGACATCATCTTACCCCACGGAGCCACAGGCTCCCGAAAGGGGGTCAATCTTTATACCGCTCCCGCAGGGGAAGGTCCTTCCATGGCACCAGATCGTAGTGGGTCTTGATCGCCATATCCTTTTGGGACGCATAGCGGAAGCCCTTGGAGCGCATATAGGCGTTCCAGCGCATATGCTCCGTGATCCTGCGGTCGGTGCAGACTTCGCAGTCGCAAACACAGTGATGGTGCTCACCGGCCCCCTGTAACCGCTCCAGCGCCTGCTTGTGCAGTGCCTTGGCGATGGAAGAATCCCGACAATAGGCGCTCCACATATATTTCTCCGCTTC
>JAFNXT010000237.1 GCA_017378975.1 Oscillospiraceae bacterium | reverse complement strand
GGTGCTGGACAAGACCCACACCGCCATGGGCGGACGGATGCTGCGCTCCTGGCTGGAAAAGCCCCTGCTGGACCCGGTGGAAATCACCCGCCGCCATGCAGCCGTTGGCGATTTGGTGGACAGCGTGATCATCCGGGGCGAACTGGAAGAAGCTCTGAAAGATGTGACCGACCTGGAGCGTGTACAGACCCGGATCGTCACCGGAACCGTCAACTGTCGGGATCTGCAGGGTTTTGCCCGGGGTCTGCGGGCTATTCCTGAGGTCAAAGCACAGCTGCAAAAATGTGACGCCCCCCTGCTTTGTAAACTGGAGCAGGCGATGGATCCCCTGGCCGATTGTGCCCAGCGTATCGAGCAGACTCTGGTAGACGAACCTCCCCTGACCGTCCGGGAAGGCGGCATCATCCGTAAAGGTGCCGACCCGGAAGCCGACCGGCTCCGTGACATCATGGAGGGCGGCTCCGGCACGATCGCGGCGATCGAGACCGCAGAGCGTGAGCGCACCGGCATCCGGACCCTGAAGGTCAGCTTCAACCGGGTCTTCGGCTATTATATCGAGATCTCCAAGTCCTTCATCGATCAGGTACCTGCCCACTATGTCCGTAAGCAGACCCTCGCCAACTGTGAGCGTTATATCACACAGGAGCTGAAGGAGCTGGAGGATCAGGTCCTCACAGCCAAGGACCGGCTGACGGCGCTGGAATACCAGATCTTCACCCGTCTTCGGGAGCATCTGGCTCAGCAGTCCGGCCGGGTCCAGAGCAGTGCCGCGGCAGTCGCGGCGGCGGACTGCCTGTGTTCTCTGGCCACCGTTGCGGTCCAGCGTGGCTACTGCCGCCCTGAGATCAGCCTTGGCGGCGAGATCTCCATCACCGACGGTCGCCATCCCGTGGTAGAGGTGATGCTCAAGGATGCCCTCTTCGTCCCCAATGACACCCATCTGGGCCGTGCTGACGATCAGGTATCCATCATCACCGGTCCCAACATGGCCGGTAAATCCACCTATATGCGTCAGGTGGCCCTGATCGCCCTGATGGCGCAGATCGGCTCCTTCGTCCCGGCCCGTGCCGCCCGGCTGTGCATCGTAGACCGGGTATTCACCCGGATCGGCGCCAGCGACGATCTGGCCTCCGGCCAGTCCACCTTCATGGTAGAGATGACCGAGGTGGCTTCGATCCTGAAGCACGCCACCTCCCGGAGCCTGCTGATCCTGGATGAGATTGGTCGTGGCACCTCCACCTACGACGGCATGGCGATCGCCCGTGCGGTGCTGGAATACGCCGCCGACCCCAGAAAGCTGGGTGCCAAGACCCTCTTCGCCACCCACTACCACGAGCTGTCCACCATCGAAGCAGAGCTCCCCAATGTAAAGAATTACAACATCGCCGTTAAAAAACGGGGCGACCAGATGATCTTCCTGCGGAAGATCGTCCCCGGAGCCACCGATGACAGCTTCGGCGTAGAGGTGGCGAAGCTTGCCGGTCTTCCGGCGGTGGTGATCAGCCGTGCCCGTCAGATCCTGCAGGAGCTGGAATCTCAGGATGCGCCCCGCCCCGTGCTGAAGACCGATGAGCCCGAGGACCAGATCTCCATGCTGGATCTTCGCTCCCAGCAGGTCTGCGCCGCCCTGTCCGCTCTGACGGTGGAGACCCTGACCCCCATCGAAGCCATGAACGAGCTGTACAAACTGAAACGGATGCTGGACTGAATATGGATAAAAACCTGCTCCCCATCCCCATGAGCCGTACCGAACGTATCTGGGGCATCCGCTACCTGCTGTTCCAGCTCGTGTTCTTATCCACACTGATCACGCTGATCCTGTATGCGGTGTACCCGGGTTTCAGCAACGCTCTGCTGAATTTCCTGTATTTTTCGATCAATTTTCTGGCGGTGACCTGGATCTTCCGCCGTTATCTGCTCGCTTCCCTTTCCCATCTGCGCCGGGACCTTATGCAGATCCTCCTCTGTGCCGCCACGGGCTTCCTCCTTTACTGGATACTGAACATCGGTCTGTCGGCGATGATCCGTCTTGCCTTCCCGGCGCACTTCAATGTCAATGATGCCGTGATCGGGCAAGCTTCCCAGCGCCACTTCTGGCTCATGGCGGTCGGCTCCGTACTGCTGGCCCCCATGACCGAGGAACTGCTGTACCGGGGCCTCCTGTTCGGTTCGCTCCACGGCCGGAGCCGGGCACTGGCCTACGGTGTCTCCATCCTTGTTTTCTGTGCCATCCACGTCAGCGGCTATGCGCAGATCTTCCCCTTCCACCTGCTGGCTGTGAGCTTCATCCAGTATGTCCCCGGCGGGCTGATCCTGGCATGGGCATATGAAAGAAGCGGCAACATCTTCTGCCCCATCGCGATCCATATGGCGATCAACATCGTGGGCACCCTTTCCATGAGGTGAAACTATGCCTAAGATCATCAAGCTATCTCCCCATATCGCCGACCTCATCGCCGCAGGCGAGGTGGTGGAGCGTCCGGCCAGCGTAGTCAAGGAACTGCTGGAGAACGCGGTGGATGCCGGTGCTTCCAAGATCACGGTAGAGATCCGTGACGGCGGCATGACCTTCCTCCGTGTCACCGACAATGGCTGTGGCATGGCGCCCGAGGATGCCCGGACCGCCTTCCTTCGTCACGCCACCAGCAAGCTCCGCTCTGCCGAAGATCTGGCATCCATCTCCACCATGGGCTTCCGCGGAGAAGCATTGGCGGCGATCAGCGCCGTCAGCCGGATCGACCTGCTGACCAAGACCGCAGGATCTCTCACCGGCGTGAGCCTCCATCTGGAGGCCGGGAGAATCACCGAAGAGACCGAGGCCGGCTGTCCCGACGGCACCACCATCATCATCCGGGACCTGTTCTTCAACACCCCGGCCCGAATGAAATTCATGAAGTCCGACTCCGTGGAAGCCAGCCGGATCGCGGCGGCGGTCCAGCTTCAGGCGTTGGCCCATCCAGAGGTAGCCTTCACCTTCCTCCGGGACGGCAAACAAGCCCTCTCCACCCCCGGTACCGGCGGACTGGAAGCGGCGGTGTACTGCGTCTATGGCAGAGAATGTGCCAAAATGATCCCGGTGGACAGCCGCTGGGAGGGCTATTCCCTGTCCGGCTATGTATCCAAGCCCACCGACGCCCGTCCCAGCCGGAATCTGCAGACCTTCTTCGTCAACGACCGGCCGGTCCGCTCCAAGATCATGATCGCGGCGCTGGAGGAAGCCTACCGCAACCAGATCATGGTAGGCAAATTCCCGGCCTGCGTCCTGCACCTGCGGCTCCCGGCCACCGCCGTGGACGTGAACGTCCACCCGGCCAAGACCGAGGTGAAATTCCTCTCGGAAAAGGCGGTCTTCGACTGCATCCACTACGGTGTCCTTGCCGCCCTGAACAAGACTCCCGACCGTCCGGACATCCAGTTCAAAAAGCAGACGCCTGCTCCCCCTCCCCATCAGGAGGAGCGGAGCAACGTGGCTGGCAAAAAGCCAAGCTTTTACCGCACCATGACTCCGGAGGAATACAAGACCTTCACCGGCGCGATCGGCCAAGCACCCCAGCCCAGCAAGGCCGCAGCCGCCGCCACCATCGCCAAATTGGAGCGCCCCTCGTCCCTCCCCCTGCGGGAGCAAGTCATCCTCCCCACCCCTGCACCCTCCTCTCATCATGAGGAACGAAACGTCGTGGCGATCCCCCCGGTGAACAGCCCAACTAAGGAGCGG
>JAFNXT010000236.1 GCA_017378975.1 Oscillospiraceae bacterium | reverse complement strand
ATAGGCAAATGAGGATAAAGAATCGAGGATTTCTTATGAGCATTTCTTTGAAGGAATATTTCACTTCTCTGCGCGGCAAGCGTATCGCTGTGTTGGGCCTGGGTGTCAGCAATCGCCCCCTGGTAAAGCTCTTGCTGCGCTATGGCTGCACGGTTACCGGCTGTGATCGCACCCCTCGGGAAAAGCTGGACGGGGAAGTTTTGGAGCTGGAGAAAATGGGCTGCACCCTGAAGTTGGGTGACAGCTACCTGGATGACCTGCAGGCAGACCTTGTTTTCCGCACTCCCGGTATGCACCCCGGTAACCCTGCGCTGGAGAGTCTGCGGCAGGCTGGCGCGGAAGTGACCAGCGAAATGGAGATTTTCTTTGAACTGTGTCCCTGCACGATTTTAGCGGTCACCGGCTCTGATGGCAAGACCACGACCACGACCCTGGTCAGCGAGATGCTGAAGGCCGGTGGCAGGAAGGTCTGGCTGGGCGGCAACATCGGCACGCCTCTGCTGCCGCTGGTCCGGCAGATGGCGCCTCAGGATCTGGCGGTGGTGGAGCTCAGCTCCTTCCAGCTGATGGACATGGTCCGCAGCCCCGGCCGGGCCCTGATCACCAATCTCTCTCCCAACCATCTGGATGTCCATAAGGATATGGATGAGTATGTGGATGCCAAGAAGAATCTTTTCCGCTTTCAGAGCGGTACGGATCTGCTGGTGCTCAATGCCGACAATGCCATCACCGACGGCTTCACCGGCAACGGCATCACCCGGAGGTTCTCCCGACGGGGGACCGGCGAGGTGTGCCTGAAGGATGGCATCATCTGCCGGGACGGGACGCAGGTCCTGGATCCCAAGGACATCCTGATC
Source organism: Oscillospiraceae bacterium (assembly GCA_017378975.1). Taxonomy (GTDB): domain Bacteria; phylum Bacillota; class Clostridia; order Oscillospirales; family Oscillospiraceae; genus Faecousia. The sequence continues at coordinate 3,548 of JAFNXT010000236.1, read as the reverse complement.
CCCGGTGTCCACAATATAGAGAATTACATGGCTGCCATTCTGGCGGTGGAGGGTCTGGTGGATGATGAGACCGTCCGTCAGGTGGCGAAGTCTTTCGGCGGTGTGGAGCACCGGATCGAGCTGGTCCGGGTGAAGGACGGGGTCCGGTTCTACAACGATTCCATCGCCTCCTCTCCCAGCCGGACGATCGCGGGTCTGCGGAGCTTCCCGGAGAAGGTGCTCCTGATCGCCGGTGGATATGATAAGAACATCCCCTACGACGAGCTGGGACCGGAGATCTGCCGTCATGTGAAGAAGCTGTTTCTGGGCGGCGCCACCGGTGGGAAGATCCGCACTGCGGTGGAAAACTGCGACGCGTATGTGCCGGGCCAGCCGGAGATCCGTGACTGCGGTGATTTCGAGTCTGCGGTCCGGGCGGCGGCGGAAGCGGCAGAGTCTGGGGACGTGGTCCTCATGAGCCCTGCCAGCGCGGCCTTCGATCAGTTCAAGAATTTCATGGTCCGTGGCGACTTTTACAAAAAGCTGGTGAAGGAGCTTTGACGATGGATCTGAAAAGCATTTCTCAGGGCCTTCGGAAGGGCCTGAAGGTGAAGCCCTGCGGCGCGGTGATCGTGGCCGCCGGGACCGCCTCCCGGATGGGGGGCATCGATAAGGTCATGGCACCGCTGGAAGGGGAGCCCATGATCGTCCGGACGGTCCGGACGTTCCAGAACAGCGACGTGATCTCCGAGATCGTGATCGTGACCCGGCCGGATCTGCTGGAAACGGTGGCGGAGCTCTGCCGGGAGATGGATAAGGTTCGGGCTGTGGTGACAGGCGGCAGTAGCCGTCAGGAGTCGGTCTGCAACGGTCTGGCGGCGCTGTCACCTAAGATGAAGCTGGCGGCGGTGCAGGACGGGGCCCGTCCTTTGATCAGTGGAGAGTTGATCGACCGGGTGGTCCGGGCGGCCCACACCTATGGGGCGGCGGCACCCGGTATCCCGGTGAAGGATACGGTGAAGATCGTCACCGGTGGTATCGTGGAGCGGACCCCGGACCGGAACACCCTTCGGGCGATCCAGACCCCGCAGGTCTTCGATGTGGATCTCCTGCAGGGGGCTCTGGAGAAGGCCAAGGTCGACGGGGCTGAGGTCACGGACGATTGCTCCGCCGTGGAGCGGCTGGGGATGTCCGTGCGGATCGTGGACGGCGAGGAACGAAATATGAAGATCACCACGCCGCTGGATCTGGCCGTGGCGAAGATGCTGTTGGAGGAACAAAAATGAGGATCGGACACGGATATGATGTGCATAAGCTGGTGGAAGGCCGGGATCTGATCCTGGGTGGCGTGAAGATCGAACATACGCTGGGTCTGCTGGGCCACTCCGATGCGGACGTGCTCCTCCACGCGGTGTCTGATGCTCTGCTGGGAGCCGCCGGTATGGGGGACATCGGGAAGCACTTCCCGGACACAGACCCTCAGTACAAGGGAGCGGATTCTCTGGAGCTTTTGCGGATCGTGGCCCGGAAGGTCACGGAGGCAGGCTACCGGGTCAGCAACATCGATGTGACCATGATCGCCCAGCGTCCCAAGCTGCGGCCCCACATCGAACAGATGGAGCGCAACATCGCCGGTGCGGTGGGCATCGACCCCAGCCGGGTGAACGTGAAAGCCACTACTGAGGAACGGCTGGGATTTACAGGCTCCGAGGAAGGCATGGCCTGTCATGCGGTGTGTTTACTGGAAGAATAAGATGATGCTGTCATCACGAGGAGCCCTTGCTGGCTTCCTCGTGATGACATTTTTTGATGGAGAAAACCAAGGGCTATAGGGGTAAAAATAACCAAAAACCTAAGGCGTGATTTGTTTGAGTATCCAAAAATTTCTTGATGACTTGCATTTGTCTTTCTGTGGTGGTACTATAGCCGTGGAGAAAAAACAAGAAAGAGGAGGTAATGATATGAGGAGAGCATTCAAATGGTGGATCAGTGCGGTAGTGTGCATGGTCTTGCTTCTGATGTTGATCCCGGGGGCGGCATTTGCTGCCGGCACTACTACCCTGTATTGTGATGCGCCCGATGACTGGGACAATTGTAACATCTATTGGTGGGGAAGTGCTGAGACCAACCCTACGTGGCCCGGTGAGGCGATGACCAAGAACGCTGACGGCCTGTGGGCTTTCGAGGTTCCCTCTGATGCCACCAACATCATCTTCAACAACGGGTCTGTGCAGACTGGCGATTTGCCCATGCCTACCGACGACAAGGTGATGTTCAGTTACGAGGCATATGCCTGGGGCACCTATGGTTCTGAGGTCGAGGTCATAGAGAAGTACTTCGTGGCCGGCTCTGCTGGGCTGTGTGGCTCTGAGTGGGACCCCGGAGATCCCGCTAATCAGATGACTGAGACTTCTGAGGGCGTGTGGACCAAGTCCTATCCCAACGTCGCTGCCGGCACCTACGAGTTCAAGATCACTGTGGGCAACTGGTCCAAGGACTGGGGCGTTTCCGGTACTGGTGCCGAAGGAGATCCTGTGGTCAATAACTACGTTTTGGAGTTGACTGGTGCGGCAGGAGTGAACATCACCTTCACTCCCGCTGATGGTGTCATCACGACCAGTACTTTTACTCCGGTCGATCCTGACGAATCTCCGGAGCCTGTGCCGATCGTAGCCTCTGGAAAATGCGGAGACAATGCTACTTGGACACGAGATGCTGACGGTTTGCTGATCATCTCTGGTACGGGTATTGTTCGGAGCGGAGCGTTTGGTGGTCAAGACCAAGTCCGATCAGTAATAGTGGAGCCTGGTATCACTGGTATTAGTTCCGATACGTTCCGTGAGTGCCCCAAATTGACTGATGTGACTTTACCTGAGAGTCTCGTCAGTATTGGTAGTTATGCATTCTATGATTGCAATAGCCTTGCTAGTGTTGAGATCCCTGAGAGCGTTACATATATTGGAAGTCGTGCGTTCGCATATTGCGAGGATTTGGACAGCGTTGTCTTGCCAGGGGGGGCCAGTATTACAAGTTCAGCGTTCTTTGGTGATAAGGTCAGTCTGGTTTTGTCTGAGGGGACCACTAGTATAAAAGCGGAGCAGTTTCGTGACTGGGATTGCATCATAAGCGTGACGTTACCGAAGGGGCTTATAAGTATCGGGGACTATGCGTTCGCGTATTGCAATGAGCTTACCACGGTGACGGTCGCTGAGGCTGGTGAAGATGAAGCACATCCATTGGGAAATGGCAGTGTTGGAAAATATGCGTTTGCTTACTGTGATAAGCTGACAAGCGTGACCATACCTGCTGGGATATCTAAGCTTGGCTGGCGTATGTTCTACGACTGCGACTGCTTCTCGGAATTGACGCTGACTTCGGCTACCCCCTACCTGATAAAGAGTGTGTTTGCTGGGGGTAATGATTCGATCGATTTGATCCTGGCTGGGGATGTCACAGAAATTAAAGATGGTGCGTTCCGTAATTGTCCCATGATCGCCAGTGTGACGCTCCCGGAAGGACTTACTTCCATTGGTGCGAATGCGTTTCGCAATTGCTACCGCCTAAAGACT
>JAFNXT010000235.1 GCA_017378975.1 Oscillospiraceae bacterium | reverse complement strand
GCAAACATCTTGTTCTTTGGATCGTGCTTCATTTTGGCCTTCTCCTCCTATTCGGACACCCCCCGGCCTCGCTTCGCTCGTCCACCCCCCTCATAAATGAGGGGGGCAAGGCTCCCCCCGGCACTTCGTGCCACCCCCCTCGTAAACGAGGGGGGCAAGGCTGAAGATCTCGCCCCCCTCACTTGTGAGGGGGGTGCCCCGAAGGGGCGGGGGGTGTCCCCTCCGGGGCCGGGGGTGTCTTCAGCCGTTTTTGATCCTTTTCCACTGCTCCACAGCCATTTGGTCGCAACGCTCGTTTTTTTCGTTTTCGGCGTGGCCTTTGATCCAGTGGTAGCGCATCTGGTGTCGGGCGGTGAGGTCCAGCAGCTCGCCCCAGAGGTCCGGGTTCAGGGCCGGTTTTTTGTCGGACTTGACCCAGCCACGTTTCCGCCAGCCTTCGGCCCAGCCTTTTTGCAGGCCGTCGATCACGTATTTGCTGTCGGAGTACAGCTCCACGATGCAAGGCTCCTTCAGCCGTTGCAGGCCACGGATCACGGCGGTGAGCTCCATGCGGTTGTTGGTGGTGTCTGCTTCGCCGCCGGAAAGCTCCAGCTCGTGGCCTTTATAGGCTAAAATGGCACCCCAGCCACCAGGGCCGGGGTTGCCGGAGCAGGCACCGTCTGTATAGAGGGTGACTATTTTCATTGTTCTTCCTTTTCTGCCAGAGCCATACCGATCACCCGGTCGCCCTCTTCCTTGAAACGCATGACGATCACGCCTTGGGTGGCACGACCGGCGATGCGGATCGCGTCCACGTCGGTACGGATGATGGTGCCGGACTGGGTGATCAGCAACAGGTCTTCTGTGCCGTCCACCACCTTGATGCCCACCACCTTGCCGGTCTTGGGGGTCACCTCGTAGTTCTTCACGCCCAGACCGCCACGGTTGGTCACACGGTAATCTTCCACGCTGGAACGCTTGCCGAAGCCGTTCTCGGTGATGGTCAGGACCGCCTTGCCCTCGTGGGCACGGGCGGCGCCCACCACGTAGTCGCCTTCTCTCAGCTTGATGCCCCTGACACCCACAGCCGTACGGCCCATGGCACGGACATCGTTCTCGTCAAAGCAGACCGCCATGCCGTCATGGGTGGCGATGATGATATGATAACTGCCGTCGGTCTCCTTGACCTCGATCAGCTCGTCGCCCTCGTCCAGCGTGATGGCACGGATGCCCACGTTCTTCAGGTTCTTAAGGGCGCTGACCTCCAGACGCTTCACGGTGCCGTTCCGGGTCACCATGGTCAGGAACAGCTCCTCGTTATCAAGGTCACGGGCGTGGACCATGACGGACACCTTCTCGCCGGGATCCACCTGGATGATGTTGACGATGTTGGTGCCCTTGGCGGTACGGCCGGCTTCAGGGATCTGGTAGCCCTTCTTCCGGAACACACGTCCCTTATTGGTGAAGAAGAAGATATGGTCATGGCTGGAGGCGGTGAACACCGTGGTGACGTAATCCTCGTCACGGGTGGCCATGCCCTTTTTGCCCATGCCGCCCTTGCCCTGGGCGCTGTACTCGGAGGCGGGGGTCCGCTTGATGTAGCCGGCGGAGGTCATGGTGAAGACGCACTGCTCCTCCACGATCAGATCCTCGATGTCGATCTCGTCCTCCACATCCTGGATCTCGGTCTTGCGGCTGTCGCCGAACTTGTCCCGGATGGCGATCAGCTCGTCCCGGAGGACGCCCTTGAGCTTCACAGGATCTGCCAGCAGTTCCTTGTAGTAGGCGATCTTGGCCTGCAGTTCGTCGAATTCGTTCTGCAGTTTCTCACGGTCCAGACCCTGCAGGGCCTTCAGGCGCATATCCAGGATCGCCTGAGCCTGCACTTCGTCCAGACCGAAGCGCTCACAGAGCTTCTCCTTGGCATCGTCGTAGGCGGAGCGGATGATCCGGATCACCTCGTCGATGTTGTCCTGGGCGATCAGCAAGCCCTCCAACAGATGGGCCCGCTCCTGTGCCTTTTTCAGGTCATACTGGGTACGACGGGTCAGGACCTCGATCTGGAAGGCCAGATACTCGTCCAGGATCTGCCG
>JAFNXT010000234.1 GCA_017378975.1 Oscillospiraceae bacterium | reverse complement strand
GACCGTATTCATGCTGACGCCGAAGTGGGCGCAGAGCTCCTCCATGGTGATGCTCTGGCGTCGGGCGATCAGCGCCTCCATCTGTTTCCTGCGTTCTTCCTTCATAAGTTCCTCCCTGGATACTGCGGCGGGACATCTTCCGTATCATCATAGCGCAGCAGTGGGAGAACTGTCAACTCTTCAAAAAAATTAGTAACTCTTTGTGCCCTCTTCGGCAAAGTCACCAATTTCATCCCCATTATTCGTTGACATTCTTACAGACGGGTGATATAATCGGAATATCATGGAACCCCTATGAGAACATACTCAAATCTATATCAAACGGAGGAAATTTACTATGGCAAAGATCAAAGTTGGCGTTGCCGGTTACGGCACCATCGGTCAGCGTCTGGCTGACGGCGTCGCTATGCAGGGCGACATGGAGCTGGTCGGCATCGCCGATCTGGCCCCCACCCTGGCTATCCAGGCTCTGCGTGAGAACGACATGATCGGTGCGAACGGTGTCAAGTACGACCTGTACCTGGTCGGCGGCGCCAATGAGGCCGATTTCGCTGCTCATGACATCCCTGTCGCCGGTACCTTCGAGGACCTGTGCAAGAAGGTCGACGTTATGCTGGACTCTTCTCCCGGAGGCGTTGGTGCCAAGAACAAGGAGCTGTACGAGAAGCTGGGCGTCAAGGCCATCTTCCAGGGCGGCGAGAAGAACAGCGTTGCTGACGTCTTCTTCCACGGCTATGCCAACTACGAGAAGGGCCTGGGCGCTGACTACCTGAAGCTGACCTCCTGCAATACCACCGGTCTGATCCGTACCGTCGACTGCCTGGACCGCGCCTTCGGTGTCGAGCGCGTCGCCATCACCATCATCCGCCGTGTTGCTGACCCCGGTGACTATCATCGCGGCCTGACCAACGCCCTGCAGATGGACAAGGCTCCTTCTCACCAGGCCGTTGACCTGATGACCATCATGCCCCACGTGGAAGCCACCGGCATCCTGGTCCACACTCCCGTGACCCACGGTCACATCATCACCGTTCTGGTCAGCGCCAAGGACGGCAAGAAGATCACCAAGGAAGCCGCTCTGGAGGCTTTCCAGGCTCATCCCCGTATCCGCGTCGTGACCATCGACGAGGGCTTCAAGGGCAACGCCAGCCTGTTCAAGTACGCCCGCGACCTGGGCAACCGCCGCGGCGATATGTACGAGATCGGCCTGTGGGCTGACTCCATCGTGGAGACCGGCAACGACATCATGTTCGCCATCAATATCCCCCAGGAGTCCGTCACCATCCCCGAGACCATCGACGGCATCCGCGCTACCATGAAGATGCAGCTGACCCGCGAGGAAGGCACCGCCGAGACCAACAAGTACCTGAAGATCGGCCGCTTCAAGAAGTAATTTTCCAACCACTGACCGGGGGCAGGGCCGATGCCCCGCCCCCGGCTTTACCTTTATAAGGAGGGATGCCCCATGCGTTTTGGTATCCGTACCATGGACGAGATCGAGGTCCGTGGCAAGACTGTACTGCTCCGGGTGGACCTGAACCAGCCCGTTGACAGAGCTACCGACACCCTGAAGAGCATCGCCCGTATCGAGGCCAGCGTCCCCACCATCCGTGAGCTGTCCGACAAGGGCGCGAAAGTCGTTATCCTGGCTCACCAGGGCAGCGACATTGAATACAAAAATTACTACTGCACCCGTCCCCATGCCAAGGTCCTGACCGACCTGCTGGGCCGCCAGGTGCAGTGGATCGACGACGTCTGCGGTCCCGCTGCACGGGAAGCCATCAAGGCTCTGCATGACGGCGATATCCTGCTGCTGGACAATGTGCGCCATGTGGCAGAAGAGCAGACTCTCTTTGAGATGAAGCTGCAGCTGACCCACGAGCAGCAGGCCAAGACCCTTCTGGTCGAGAAGCTGGCTCCTCTGGCCGACCTCTACATCGGCGACGCCTTCGCCGCCGCTCACCGGGATCAGCCCAGCCTCTGCGGCTTCCAGCAGGTGCTTCCCAGCGCCATGGGCCGTCTGTTCGAGAAGGAATACTGCGTGATCTCCGGCCTCATGGAGGCCCCCGAGCGTCCCTGCGTGTTCGTCCTGGGCGGCGCTAAGATCTCTGACGCTTTCCTGATGATGGATACCGTCCTGGGCGGCGGTGTGGCCGACAAGGTCCTCACCGGCGGTCTGGTCGGCCAGATCCTCCTGGCTGCCAAGGGCGAAGAGATCGGTAAGGACAGCATGGACTTCATCCTGAAGTCCAACTACGGCGAGTACATCGAGAAGGCCAAGGGCATCATCGAGAAGTACGCCGATAAGATCGTCGTGCCCGTGGACCTGGCTTACGTGGAAGACGGCGTCCGCAAGGAATGCACCGTCGGCTCTGTCCCCGCCCACATCGGCGCTATGGACATCGGCTCCGAGACCGCCGCGCTCTATCAGCAGCACATCCGCTCCGCCAAGACCGTCTTCTGCAACGGTCCCGTGGGCGTCTTCGAGAAGCCCCTCACTGAGCTGGGCACCAAGGCCGTTTGGGACGCTCTGGGCGATACCCAGGCCTACACCGTCATCGGCGGCGGCGACTCCATCACCGCTACCACCAAGTACGGTAAGACCGCATCCATCGACTACATCTGCACCGGCGGCGGCGCCCTGATCCGGTTCCTGACCGGCGAAGAGCTGCCCGTGGTGAAGGCTCTGCGCCACGGCTCCAAGCTGGAGGTCAAGGCATGATCTTAGAGCTTGGTTTCGGACCCGGCGTACAGACCGTCTCCGTTCCCGACGAGAACATCCTGGGCATCCTGACTCCCAACGCCGTGGAAGTGGACCTGACCGGCGAAGCTGAGGTCAAGCGGGCCCTGGAAGCTCCCATCGGCTCCCCCCGTCTGAAGGACATCGTCAAACCCGGCGAGAAGATCGCCATCATCACCAGCGATATCACCCGCCCCTGCCCCAGCTACAAGATGCTGCCTGCTCTGCTGGACGAGCTCTACGCCGGCGGCGTGGCCAAGGAGGATATCACCCTGGTCTTCGCTCTGGGCAGCCACCGGAAGCACACCGATGCCGAGCGGCTGAAGCTGGCCGGTGAGCGGGCCTTCAATGAGATCCGCTGCATCGACGGCGATGCCTCCACCGCCGTCTCCATGGGCGTCACCTCCCGTGGCACCCCTGTGGACATCGTGGAAGAGGTGGCCAAGGCCGACCGTCGGATCTGCCTGGGCAACATCGAATATCACTACTTCGCCGGCTACTCCGGCGGCGCCAAGGCCATCATGCCCGGCGTCTCCACCCG
>JAFNXT010000233.1 GCA_017378975.1 Oscillospiraceae bacterium | reverse complement strand
CTTTTGGATGCTGTGGAGTCCGGACGTATTCACCTGGATGATTATTACCTGGATCAGTGGCGACTGATGCACATCGGCGCCCAGCCGGTGCCCCCCAGCCTGATCAACCGCTGGAAGAAAATCTTCCCCAACCATCAGTACGACACCAACTACGGCCTGTCCGAGTCCATCGGTCCCGGCTGTGTCCATCTGGGCGTGGAGAACGTCCACAAGGTGGGCGCGATCGGCAAGCCCGGCTTCGGCTGGCAGACCCGGATCGTGGACGAGCAGGGCAACGACGTTGCGCAGGGCGACGTTGGCGAGCTGATCGTCAAGGGCGACGGCGTCATGACCTGCTACTATAAGAATCCCGAAGCCTCCGCCGAGGTCCTGAAGGACGGCTGGCTCTTCACCGGCGATATGGCCCGTGAGGACGAGGACGGCTTCATCTATCTGGTAGACCGGAAGAAGGACGTGGTCATCTCCGGCGGCGAAAACCTGTACCCCGTGCAGATCGAGGACTTCCTCCGTTCCTTCGACAAGATCAAGGACGTGGCCGTGATCGGCCTTCCCGATGCCCGTCTGGGCGAGATCGCCGCAGCGATCATCGAGATCAAGGAAGGCATGGATTGCACCGAGGACGAGATCAACGAGTTCTGCAAGGCCATGCCCAGATATAAGCGTCCCCGGAAGATCTTCTTCGACAAGGTCCCCCGGAACCCCACCGGAAAGATCGAGAAGCCTGCCCTCCGTGAGAAATACTGCCACGGCCGGCTGGTGGAGGTCCAGATCACCGGTTGAGGACCCCTTCGCAGGGTGGGGACATGCCCTGACCTTGCATGAGATCACCTTAGAAAAGAGCGTAAACTATGGACTTATTCATCAAGATCGCCATGTTGGTGGTGTTCTTCGGCATCATGATCGGCGTGGGCATCTACTGCCGGAAAAAATCTACTGACGTAGACGGCTTCGTGCTGGGCGGCCGGAGCGTGGGCCCTTGGCTCACCGCCTTCGCCTACGGCACCTCTTATTTCTCCGCCGTGGTCTTCGTGGGCTACGCCGGACAGTTCGGCTGGAAATACGGCATCGCCGCCACATGGGCCGGCATCGGCAACGCCCTGATCGGTTCCCTGCTTGCATGGGCCGTCCTTGGCCGCCGGACCCGTGTCATGAGCCAGCACCTGAACAGCGCCACCATGCCCCAGTTTTTCCAGATGCGCTATGACAGCAGGAAGCTGAAGCTTGCGGCCTCGGCGGTGATCTTCATCTTCCTGATCCCCTACACCGCATCCCTCTACAACGGCCTGAGCCGCCTGTTCGGCATGGCCTTCAACATCGACTACTCCGTGTGCGTGATCGTCATGGCGGTGCTCACCGCCGTCTATGTGATCGCCGGCGGCTACATGGCCACCGCGATCAACGATTTCATCCAAGGGTCAATCATGCTCTTCGGCATCACCGCGGTGATCGCGGCGGTGCTCATGAACAACGGCGGCTTCATGGAGGCCCTGAAGGGTCTGGGCGAGGTCACCGACCCCACCACCGAGATCCCCGGTGCCTTCAATTCCTTCTTCGGTCCGGACCCCGTGGGTCTGCTGGGCGTGGTCCTGCTGACCAGCCTGGGCACCTGGGGCCTGCCCCAGATGGTGCAGAAATTCTACGCCATCAAGAGCGAGAAGGCCATCACCAAGGGCATGATCATCTCCACCGTCTTCGCGCTGGTGGTAGCCGGTGGCTGTTACTTCCTCGGCGGCTTCGGCAGACTGTACGCCCATAAGGTGGACATCGCCGCCGAGGGCTACGACTCCATCATCCCGGCCATGCTCTCGGATCTGTCTCCCCTGCTGATCGCGGTGGTGGTGATCCTGGTGCTGTCGGCCTCCATGTCCACCCTGTCCAGCCTTGTGCTGGCCTCCTCCTCCACCCTGACCCTGGACTTCATCAAGGGCACCGTGGTGAAGGACCTGAGCGAAAAGAAACAGCTTCTGATCATGCGGATCCTGATCGGCGTGTTCATCGCCATCTCCGTGGTGATCGCGATCGTGCAGTACCAGTCCAACGTCACCTTCATCGCCCAGCTCATGGGCATCAGTTGGGGCGCGCTGGCCGGTGCCTTCCTTGCTCCTTTCCTGTACGGTCTGTACTGGAAGCGGGCCACCGCCCTGTCCGTGTGGGTGTGCATGATCTTCTCCAGCGTGGTGATGCTGGCCAATATGTTCTTCAAGAGCTGGTTCCCGCCCCTGCTCCAGTCCCCCATCAACGCCGGTGTGTTCTGTATGCTGGCCGGTCTGGTGCTGGTGCCTGTGGTGAGCCTGTGCTCCAAGCCCCCCCGGAAGGACCATGTGGAGCAGGTCTTCTCCTGCTACGACCGGACCGTGGTGGTATCCGTCACCGACTCCATCGGCGACAATGTGAAATAAGGAGGAAACCATGAAAAAACTGATGCTGGGCAACGAAGCCGTTGCCCGTGGACTCTATGAAGCCGGATGCGCCTTCGTATCCAGCTACCCCGGCACCCCCAGTACCGAGATCACCGAAGCGATCGCCAAATACCCCGAAGTCTACGCCGAGTGGGCCCCCAACGAGAAGGTGGCCATGGAAGCGGCCTTCGGTGCATCCCTCGCCGGCCGCCGGTCCTTCTGCGGCATGAAGCACGTGGGCCTGAACGTGGCCGCCGACCCCCTGTTCACCATCTCCTACACCGGTGTCAACGCCGGTATGGTGATCGGCGTGGCAGACGATGCCGGTATGCACTCCTCCCAGAACGAGCAGGACTCCCGGCACTATGCCCGTGCCGCCAAGATCCCCATGCTGGAGCCTTCCGATTCCGCCGAAGCCCTGCGCATGACCAAGCTGGCCTATGAGCTGTCCGAGCGGTTCGACACCCCCGTGCTGGTGAAGATGTGTACCCGTGTGTCCCACTCCCAGAGCGTGGTGGAGACCGGCGAGCGTGTGGAAGCGGTGAAGGAGTACCGGAAGGACATCGCCAAGTACGTCATGATGCCCGGTAACGCCAAGCGCCGTCACCCCGTGGTGGAAGCCCGGACCCGTGCGCTGGTGGAGTACGCTGAAGTCTGCGACATCAACGTGGTGGAGCCCGGTGAAGATACCTCCGTGGGCTTCGTCACCTCCTCTACCTCCTATCAGTACATCAAGGAAGTCATGGGCGATAAGCACCCGGTGCTGAAGCTGGGTATGATCTGGCCCCTGCCGGAGCAGAAGCTCCGTGATTTCGCCGCCAGCGTCCATAAGCTGGTGGTGGTGGAGGAGCTGGAGGGCTTCATCCAGAGCCATTGTACGGATCTTGGCATCGCCTGTGAGGGCAAGGAACTGTTCCCCTGCATCGACGAGCTGAGCCAGAACAAGGTGGCCGCCGCGCTGGGCCAGACCGCGGCCTGCGGCACCGCCCTGGACGGGGCGATCCCTCCCAGACCTCCCGTCATGTGCGCCGGCTGTCCCCACAGAGGCCTGTTCTACACCCTGAAGAAGAACAAGGTCACCGTGCTGGGCGACATCGGCTGTTACACGCTGGGCGCCGTCGCCCCTCTGGCCGCCGTAGACTCCGTGATCTGCATGGGCGCTTCCGTGTCCGGCATCCACGGCTTCTGCAAGAGCCAGAACGGCACCGCCGACAACAAGACCGTGGCCGTGATCGGTGACTCCACCTTCATGCATTCCGGCATCACGGGCCTTGTGAACATGGCCTACAACGAGTCCAACGGTACCGTGATCATCGT
>JAFNXT010000232.1 GCA_017378975.1 Oscillospiraceae bacterium | reverse complement strand
GTGATGACGATGGACGGCCGCTGACTCGCTGTCGTATGGTCGGCAGAATACACCGCGTTATAGTCTGCGATGGACTCGTCATGATACCGGAGCATGATGCCATAGTTTTTGTTTTGCCCAACGGAACTGCCGGAATACCATGTCTGAACTGCGTATGTACATGAAAAAGTATATCTGGTCAAAGAATTGTGACTGATACTGGTAGCAAGTGTTCCATAGGCAGAAGGCATATTGGCCCAAGTGATCGTACTGGCAGACCAGTCCCCGCCCATGACCATATAGGCATCCGCTGTATTACCCGTAGATGTATTTGCCACGATGTGCGTCGTCATCGATGCGGCTGTGACCGTTGCACCCGTGGGAAGCGTGGGCATATTGGTAAATTTGATATACGCTCTGGCCCTCGTACCGGATTTTCTCCCGATATACACCCGATCCAAGTTCCCATTTTGGTTCCCTGCACCCTCCAGCACATAGTTATCGACGATGTTCGTCTGTGCCGTAGACGTGGTGACCTGAGGATCGATTGTGATCGGATACACACGTGAAGCGTCATTAAGCCAGGTGACATCTGGTGTCATACGAATGACGTACACACCGCGTCCAGAAGAACTAAGCTCTACCGAGATGTTCTCGCTCAACTCCCCCGCACTGTCATACATATACGGAGAGGTCATCATAAAGATGACATCACCATCTTGATCCACGAATTCCACTCTGCGGTCCTTAAGCAGACGTGCGGACAGGCCATCCACATATACCGTGATCACATACGAGGCGATATCCTGTTGGCTATTTAAAATGATATTCTCCTTCACACGACTGGGCAAAACGACATACTCCAGATCCGCCCCTTTCCCCAAGGCATCCCGATACCGGATCGCAGAGGAAGAACGTTCCGCAAGATAAGCTGATTTGTCTTCATCGTCAAGTCGGTCCAGAGAAATCAGCTCGGCTGTTGCGATTTCGGAGGTCAGCTTTCCGGAAGTCACGGCACGAACGTTCCACGAGAGTTCATATCCATCGTGTTTCACAGTCACCAAACGATCATTAGCAGAGCTGGCGAAACTCACATCCGCAAGGCCGTCCACAGTGACATATCGTTTACCGCCATCAAGGTCATCCTGAAGAGAAAGCGTATTGTCGACCTCTTCCCACCCTGATGCAGTGGCATAATGGATGGGTTCAGTATATACTACGGCCTGATACGAACCGTCAGACAGTACGAAATGCTTTTCGTATCGTCCTCGGCGAGAGACATCTTCGTACAGGACCGTTGGTCCATTACCGGACTCAAACTCAGATAGGACCTCAGATTCGGTCACAGACAGTTTTTCATCGTCCAATACGCAGTCTGTTGCTTCGTTCGTAGCATACACATCTCCCGGAAATAAAGACAGCATCATGACGATGACCATCAAAACTGAACAAATAGATTTTATGCGTTTCAATTCCATTCCCTCCCTTAAAATAGCGGAGGACAAGATGACGCATCTCTTGTCCATATACGGTCGTGATCTCAGCACTGCGTCAATGCATCATCCACGGCACATCGGCCCCACCTCCGATCATCCAGCCAAATCCATAAATATCTTGCGCATCGCGTCATAGAACATACTCATTCGCATGGTGCGACTGCGTTATCTCATTATGTTCTCTGTCAATACAATTTTTACATAATTTTGTGCAACTGTCAACAATTGATCAACATCGATCAATGAGATCATATATAATACGCACAAAAAGAGGACCGATCGTTCGGTCCTCTTTTCTCTGGCTCTATTTGATCTCCCACGCCTTGATCTGGCTGACCTTCTCGTACAGCTTCAGATAGCTGTCATACCGGGACGGGCAGATCTCCCCTTCCGCCACGGCGGCGGTGACCGCACAGCCGGGCTCCTTGCGGTGGGAGCAGTCATGGAACTGGCACCGGCCCAGATAGGGGGCGAAGTCCGGGAAGGCGTACTGCAGATCCTCCTTCACCACCAGATCCATCTGATCCGTATCGAAGGAGGAGAACCCGGGGGTATCGGCAACATAGGTGTCATCCCCCAGCCGGTACAGCTCCACATGACGGGTGGTATGCCGTCCACGGCCCAGCTTCTCCGACACCTCTCCGGTGGGGAGGGCCAGCTCCGGACACAGGCGGTTGAGGATACTGCTCTTGCCCACGCCGGAATTTCCGGTGAAGGCCGTGAGCTTGCCCTCCAGCAACTGCCGGAGCTCCTCCACACCCTCGCCGGTCTCAGCGCTGGTGACGATCACGGGGTATCCGGCCTCCCGGTAGATCTTCTCTAAGTCCACCGCCGGGTCCAGATCGCATTTATTGATGCAGATGACCACCTTCACGCCCCGGTCACCGGCGATCGCCGCCACCCGGTCGATCAGGAAGGGCTCCGTCACGGGATTGACGTTGGCGGCGAAGATCACCAGCGCGTCCACATTGGCCACCGCAGGCCGGACGAACCAGTTCTGCCGGGGCAGGATCTTCTCCACCATGCCCTTGCCCTTCTCCACGGAGACCTCCACCATATCACCGGTCAGGGGCACATTGTCCCCCCGGCGCAGGATGCCCCGGGCCCGACAGGTGATCAGCCCCTGAGAGGTCTGCACGTCATAGAATCCGCTGAGAGACCGCAGGATGCGGCCCGTACTTCTTTCCATCATCAAAACTCCACCGTCACGGTCTCGATATAGTCGCCATCGATGTAGATGCTGTAATCCTTGCTGCCCATGCCCGTCAGGGTCACGTCGTAGCCGTCCACGCCCTTGCCCACGGTCTCATCCTCCACGATCCATTCATCACCGCACAGGATGCTCAGCTTCACGGAGCCGGAATGCTCCGGCAGAGGGAAACGGTAGCTGATGGTCCGCTCCACCGGCTGGGTGGTGGAAGGTACCTTGGGCCCACGGGACACAGAGAGGATGATCTTCCGCCCGGACTCGATCAGCGTATCGACCTTGGCGGACTGCTCCACCACGGTGCCCTTGGGCTGGTCGCTGTCCACTTCCTTGGGCTCCACATTATGGAAGCCTGCCAGCACCATGTTCCGCATGGCAGTCTCCACGGTCTGGCCCAGCACGTTGGGCACCCGTTTGGTCTCGATCCCGGGACCGGCGCTGACATACAGCTCCACCGTCTGCCCCTTGGTCAGCGGCAGACCGGCGGCAGGCTCCGTTCGGACCACACTGCCCTGAGGGATATCGTCGCTGTTCTGGTCGAACCGCTTCACGTTCAGCCCCAGATCCAGGCCTTTCAGATAAAGCTCCGCCTCATCGGCGGTATGACCTTCCAGATCCTCCATGGTCCGGTCCGGCTCCTGCCGTCCCAGACTCACGATCACGAAGACCTTGGTCCCCTCCACCACCTGGATCCCGGGTTCGGGAGACTGGTAGATGATCTGGCCCTTCTGGGTGTCCGGGTCATGCTCACTGCTCTGATGGACCACCACGATACCTTCTATGGTGCCCAATTGGTCATAGTATTCGCCCACCAAGGGCGGCACCGGCACCATCTTCGGTCCTCCGAACAGGTCCCCCTGGATCAGGATCACCAAAAAGATGATGATCGCGATCGCGCCCACCACGGCGCAGGAAGCGATGGCGATGGTAGCGCCCCGTCCGTTGCCCTCTTCCGGCTTCTTCCGGGGCTCCCGGATCTTCTCCGACTTCCCGGCGGCGGTCCGCTGGGCGATGGTACGGGTGACCTGAGGCACCGGCTTGGGCTCCACCGGCGGCACCGGCGGTGCCGGAGTCACGGGAGCGCCCTCCGGCTCCGGGAACACCATCTCCGGATCCTTCCGGAACTCATCCATGTCGTAAAGCATGGCCGTGGCGCTGGGATACCGGTCTTCCAGCCGCAGGCCCAGAGCCTTCATGATGATCTGCTCCAGACCCTTGGGGGTATTGGGATTGAACTGGGAGGGCGGCACCGCGCCGCCGTTGATGTGCTGGATCGCCACAGACACCGGTGTATCCCCGTCATAGGGCACCCGGCCCGCGATCATCTCGTACATGACGATGCCAAGAGAGTACAGGTCCGACCGATTATCTACCCGGCCACCCTTGGCCTGCTCCGGAGAGATGTAATGCACGGAGCCCAGCGCCTCCTTGGTCACGGTGCTGGACTGGGAGGTCACCTGCGCGATACCGAAGTCGGCCACCTTCACGGAGCCGTTCTTGAGCACCATCACATTGTGGGGCTTGATGTCCCGATGGACCAGACCCCGGCTGTGGGCATGCTCCAGCGCCTTGGCGATCTGCATGGCGAAATGGAGGGTCTCCTTCCAGTTGAGCACGCCCTTCTTCTCCATGTACTGCTTCAGGCTGATGCCATCGATCAGCTCCATGATGATGTGGTCCGCCCCATCGGAGGTGCCCACGTCATAGACCGACACGATGTTGGGGTGGCTCAGCATGGCTACCGCCTGGCTCTCCGCCTGGAACCGGGCCCGGAACTCCTCGTCCCGGGAAAATTCGTCTTTCAATATCTTGATCGCCACCAGCCGGTTCAGCCGGTGGCACATCGCTTTATATACGACGGCCATGCCGCCCACACCAAGGACCTCCAGGATCTCATACCGACCATCCAGGAGGCGTCCGATGTATTTATCCTTATCCATAGCTCGCTCCTCCCATCAAACCTGTACCAGGATGACGGTCACATTATCCGGTGCGCCCCGATTCTTGGCGATATCCACCAGCCGCTGACAACAGCTTTTCTTGCTGACACCGTGGATCACCTCGAACAATACTTCCTGATCGTCCACCAGATTGCTAAGGCCATCGGAGCAAAGGACCAGATGGTCCCCCCGTCCCAGATCCACATGGCGGATATCGCACCGCACCGTGGGCTCCGTGCCGATGGCACGGGTGATGTAATTCTTGCCGGGGAAATCCCGGGCCTGCTCCGGCCGCAGTTCCCCGGTCTGGATCATGAGCTGGACCAGAGAATGGTCCGTGGTGATCTGGCGGATGCCGCCCTGATCCACCCGGTAGACCCGGCTGTCGCCCACGTTCGCCGTAGTGACCTGCCGTCCCCGGATCAGAGCCGCCACCAGCGTGGTGCCCATGCCCCGGAAGTCCTCGAACTGCCGGGACTGGTCGAACACGGTAAAATTCGCCAGCTTCACCGCCCGTTCCAGCATCTGATCGGCGGTATCCATGTCCATGTCATGATGGAAATTCCGCTCCACCTCCTGCACGAACACCTCCGCCGCCAGAGAGCTGGCCACGTTGCCGGCCTTGGCGCCGCCCATGCCGTCACAGACCACACAAAGGAGCGTGTCACGCCCCAACTGTTTCATTTCGTAAGAGTCCTGATTCTGGGTCCGGACACAGCCCGGATCCGTCAACGCCCAGCTTTGCATATGATACGCTCCTTCCGTCAAGTTTAGTACTCGCTGTTCACTGCCCTTTGGTGTACTTCCGACGAAGCTGTCCGCAGGAAGCATCGATATCGCCGCCCAAAGTCCGGCGGACGGTGGCAGTGATGCCGCCCTCCTCCAGGATCTGCTGGAACCGGGCCACCGCCTTGCGACTGCTGGGCTTCAGAGGGCTCTCCTCCACATGGTTCAAAGGGATCAGATTGAAATGGGCCGGAAGCCCCTTCAGCCGCCGCAGAAGCTCTCTAGCATCCTGCTCCCGGTCGTTGACGCCGTCGATCATGGCGTACTCGAAATGGATCCGCCGGGAGGTGGCCTCGAAATATCTCCGGCAGGCCGCCAGAAGCTGATCCATAGGATAGGCTTTGTTCACCGGCATGATCTTGTCCCGGATCTCGTCGTTGGGTCCGTGGAGGGAGATCGCCAACGCGATCTGGAGCTTCCGCTCCGCCAGCGCATCGATCTTAGGCACCAGCCCACAGGTGGACAGGCTGATATGCCGCATGGAGATGTTCATCCCCTCCGGGCTGTTCACCAGCTCCAAAAACCGGAGCACGTTGTCGAAATTGTCCAGCGGTTCCCCGATGCCCATGAGCACGATCCGAGAGATCGGCAGGCCGGAATCGATCTGGGTGAAGAGCACCTGATCGAGCATCTCGAAGGGCTCCAGCCGCCGCACCAGACCACCCAGCGTGGAGGCGCAGAAGGCACAGCCCATGCGGCACCCCACCTCCGTGGAGATGCACACCGTGTTGCCGTACTCATAGCGCATGAGCACCGTCTCCACACAGTTGCCGTCGGAGAGCTGCCACAGATATTTGATCGTACCGTCCCGTTGAGACTCCTGCTTCCGCACCGCCTCCGGCGGACGGATCGGATGCTCCTGCGCCAGCTTTTGGCGCAGGGTCTGGGGCAGGTTCGTCATCCCGTCATATGTACGCACGCCCTTGTGGAGCCACGTATAGACCTGTTTCGCCCGGAAGCCGGGCTCCCCCATGTCCTTGAAGAGGGTGGTCAGCTCCGCCAGCGTCATGGACTTCAGATGCATCATTTCCTCCGTAGTCTGGCGATGAAGAAACCATCGGTGTCATACTGTCCGGGCACCAGCGCGATCATGCCGGAGGTGTTCCGGGGGAAGTTGTCCGGCAGAGGCAGGGGCTCCAGATGGAATTCGGGATGATGTTTCAAAAAGGCCTCCACCACGCCCTCGTTCTCGTTGCGCACCAGCGTACAGGTGGAATAGATCACCGTACCGCCGGGACGGACGTACTGGGCCTGCTTGCTGAGGATCTTCAGCTGGAGCTCCGGCAGACGGGACATCTCCTTGGGGTCCTTGTAACGGATGTCCGGCTTCTTCCGGATGATACCGTAGCCGGAGCAGGGCACGTCGCACAGCACCACGTCCATCTTCCCAAGCCATGTGGGATGGTTCTCGGTGGCATCCTGTTCCCGGACCAGCACATTGTGCAGGCCCAGACGGTCGGCGCCGTGCTGGATCAGGGTCGTCTTGTGCCGGTGGATGTCAGCGGAACGGATCTTGCCCTTGCCGCCCATGGCGATCGCCGCGGCGAAGGTCTTGCCGCCGGGAGCGGCACAGCAATCCAGCACCCGGACCTTGTCCCCCTGCGGGATCTGGGCGCACTGGACCGCCAGCCGGGAAGCGGCATCCTGCACATAGAACAGACCGTCCCTGAAGGCCCGGAGCTTTTCGATGTTGCCGGTGTTGGACAGCACCAGACAGTCGGGCATCCAACTGTGGGGCAGAGCCACCACATCCTCCCGGGCCAGCTCCTCCACCAGCGCTTCCGTGGTGGTCCGCAGGGTGTTCACCTGCACCACCGTCAGCGGAGTGTCGTTATTGGCCGCCAGCATAGGCTCCAGCGCCTCACGGCCCACATAGTTGCCCAGCAGACCGATCAGCGCGCTGGGATGGCTGTACCGGTCCTCCAGCGTGGTGGGCTGTTTCAGGGTGCCCTTGGTCCGGACGGCGTTCCGCAAGACCGCGTTCACCAGTCCCGAGGCCCCCCGTTGCCAGCGGCAGTATTTCTTCGCCAGCGCCACGGATTCGTTCACCGCCGCGCTGTCCGGCACCTTGTCCAGCTCATAGATCTGGTACAGGCCCATATGCAGGATGTCCCGGACCACGGGATGCAGATCCTTCAGCTTCCCGGTGAGCAGTTGCTTCAAAAAGAAGTCCAGCATGCCCCGGTGCTGGAGGATGCCGTAGCACAGTCTGGTAGCCAGTGCCGCGTCCCGTCTGTCCAGCCGGTCCCGCTCGATATAGTCTTTCAAAACGCCGTTGGACCATGCCGCCCGCTTCCGGCAGGCGATCAGCACGTCCAAAGCAGTCTCTCTTGCGTTCATATCCTTCCCTCCCTCGCAGGGTATGGTGTCACTCCAGCGGATGTCCCCGGAAATAATCCGGCGCGGCCATCCGCTTGCCGCCTTCGGCCTGCAGGAAGCGGATCTCCACCGCATCCTCGCCACAGGCGATCTTCAGTCCGGTCTTGGTCAGCCCCAGGATCTGCCCCGGCGTACCGGAGCCCTCCACCACAGCGGTGGAATGGATCTTGAAACGCTTGCCCTGGATCTCGGTGGTGGCCACCGGCCAGGGATGCAGGCCCCGGACATGGTCATGGACCTGCTGGGCCGTCTTGGTCCAGTCGATGGGACAAAGGGACTTGTCCAGCATGGGGGCATAGGTGACCGCGGCCTCATCCTGCGGTACCGCCTCCACAGGCCCCTGTGCGAAGCGGCCCAGCGTCTTGCTCAGCAGTACAGAGCCCAGCACCGCCAGACGGTCCAGCAGTTCCCCGGCCGTCTCGTCAGGCCCGATGGGGGTCCGGGACACGTCGATGATGTCGCCGGCGTCCATCTTCCGGCACAGATACATGGCCGTGACACCGGTCTCCTTCTTGCCGTCCAGCACCGCCCACTGATAGGGAGCGGAGCCACGGTACTCCGGCAGGATGCTGGCGTGGATGTTGATACAGCCCATCTTAGGCACATCCAGCACGCTCTGGGGCAAGATTTGCCCATAAGCCACCACGGCGCACACATCCGGCTCCAATGCCCGAAGCTGAGCCACCGTTCCTTCATCCCTGAAGTTCTCCGGCTGGAACACCGGGATGTCATTGGCGATCGCCACCTCCTTCACAGGAGAGGCCACCAGCTTCATCCCCCGGCCCTTGGGCCGGTCCGGCTGGGTGTACACGCCCACCACATCGAAGCCGTCACCGATGATCTTCCTCAAACAAACCGCCGCAATATCCGGCGTACCCATGAATACTACTCTCACAAAAACCCCTCCAACAACTGTCTTCGCGAGGAGCGAAGCGACGTGGCGATCCCCCACATCTACAAAATGCGAAATACATCTGCCCCAAAAGGGGGCGATCACAGTTCTTCCAGCTCCTCCTCGGTGAGGAACCGGTCCATGACCTGGGTATACAAAATGCCGTCCAGATGGTCCAGCTCGTGGCAGAAGCACCGGGCGATCAGTTCCTCGCCCTCGGCCTCGAACCAGTTGCCGTCCCGGTCCTGGGCCCGGACCTTGGCCTTGTTGGGCCGGGTCACCAGACCGTACTTGCCCGGGACGCTCAGGCATCCTTCCGCGCCGGTCTGCTCCCCGGAGGTCTCCACCAGCGTGGGATTCACCAGCTCCAGGATCTCCTCCCCGATATCCACGATCACCACACGGCGCAAAATGCCCACCTGCGGAGCCGCCAGACCCACGCCGTTGGCTTCCTCCAGCGTCTGGGCCATATCGTCCAGCAATTTGTGCAGCTTCTTATCGAAGGCTTCCACCGGCTTGCACACCTTATGCAGAGCCGGATCCTTATCCGTCAAGATCTTTCTGATCCCCATATGTCCTCCTCTTAGTCCATCCCGTTCACGTCCGCGAACACATTGATGCCCCGGTTGGCCCCGTCCCGGGCGAACTCCCGGAGCAGATGGGCCACCAGCCCCCGCAGGGGCTTGTCCAGACGGCACCGCAACGTCAGACGGTAACGGTGATTGTAATTGATCTTCGGCACCGGGCAGGGCGCGGGGCCCAACACGGTGACAGGGGTCCCCCCATAGGGCGGCTGTGCCAGACAGCCGATCAGGGAGTCCCGGAATTTCGCGGCACCACGCAGGAGCCTCGGCTCTTCCTGTCCCACGAAGGTCACAGTGACCACATCCCCGAAGGGAGGCAGTGCCTGCATCTGCCGGAGACGGATCTCCAGCTCATAAAAGCCCTCATGATCCTGCCGGGCCGCCAGCTTCAGCACCTCATGCTCCGGCACCAGCGTCTGGACCACCGCCGTACCGGGGTCCTTGCCCCGTCCGGCCCGGCCCACCACCTGTGTCAGCATATTGAAGGTGGTCTCCGCCGCCCGATGATCCCCGGTGTACAGTCCCAGATCCCCGTCCAGCACGCCCACCAAAGTGACATCAGGCATATCCAGCCCCTTGGCCACCATCTGGGTGCCGATCAGCACCGGGATCTTCTCCTGTTTGAACCGGTCCAGGATCTTCTCGTGGGTGTTCACAGCGCTGACCGTGTCCGCGTCCATGCGGATCGAGGTCAGATCCGGCATCAGCTCCGCCAGTTCCTGCTGGGCCTTCTGGGTGCCGGTGCCCACCCGTTTCAGGGGGCCGCCGCAGTCGCACCGCTCCGGCACCGGCCGGGAGAAGCCGCAGTAATGGCACATGAGCCGTTCATTGGCGCTGTGATAGGTGAGCCTTGCGGTACACCTTGGGCACTCCGGTGCCTGTCGGCAATCCACGCAGACCAACGCCCGGCTGTTGCCCCGGCGGTTCAGGAGCAGGATCGTCTGCTTGCCCTTATCCGCCGTCTCCCGGATCGCCTCCCGAAGCCGGTAACTGAACCCGGAATCGTTGCCGTCCTTCACTTCCTCCTTCATGTCCACGATCTCCACCTGAGGCAACGCCCGGCGGTTATATCGCTGACGGAGGGTATAGAGCCGATGATGGCCCTCTTTGGCATGGTACATGGTCTCGATGGACGGCGTGGCCGAGCCCAACAGCACCAATGCCTTTTGCTTGAGCCCCCTCCACATGGCCACTTCACGGGCATGGTATCGGGGCGAATTTTCAGATTTATAAGAATGTTCCTGCTCCTCATCCAGAATGATGAGACCGGGATCCGTACAGGGGGCGAACACCGCCGAGCGGGTGCCCACCACCACCTTGGCATCCCCGGAGCGGACCCGTTTCCACTGGTCATAACGCTCCGTTGCCGGCAGACTGCTGTGGAGCACCGCCACCTGATCGCCGAAATGGGCCACCAGGATCCCCAAAAGCTGGGGCGTCAGGGCGATCTCCGGCACCAACAGCATGGCAGTCCTGCCCATCTCCAGACAGTCCCGGATCAGCGTCAGGTACACCGAGGTCTTACCGGAGCCGGTGACGCCGTATAAAAGCGCCGTCCCCGGCACCTCGGAGTGCATCTGCGCCCGCAGTCCCCGGAAGGCTTCCGCCTGCTCCTCATTGAGGACCAGATCCGTATCCACCTGTGCCGGGCGGATCTCATGACAACGCAGGACCTCCCGCTCCGTCAGTTCCACATAGCCCAGATCCCGGAGCCGCCGGACCGTAGCCGGACTGGCGCCGGTGAAATAGCAAAGCTCCTTGACGCTGACGGTGCCCAACTGGCACAACAGCTCCAGCACCGCCCGTTGCATGGCGGCGGACTTGGGCCTGCCCGCGGCATAGTCCATGGCCTCCTCCACCGAGGAACACAGCACCGCCACCTGCTCCGCCTTGTCGGCGGTACGGCGGCGCAGATCCATTTGGGTATGGACCCAGCCCTTCCGGACGAGGTAGCTCATGACCTCCCGGAAGGCATCCTCTCCCGGCACCAACTGGCGCAGGTGGGAAGCATCGGCCTGTCCGCCCAAGGTCTGCAAATGCTCCAGGACCGCTTTGGCCCCGGCTTTCCGGACCGTGGCCGTCTGCCAGCTCAGATCCTCCGTCAGGCTGAACCGTTCCAATGCACGGAAGCCCATCCCTGCCGGGAGCATGGCCCGCACCGCGTCGTAAAGAGTGCAGAAATACCGTTCCCGCAGGAACCCCGCCAGCCGGAGCATGGTATCGTCCAATACCGGCTCGGGGTCCAGCACCTGCGCCACAGGCTTGAGCCCTTCCGGGCTCCCCTCCTCCAGCGACAGGACCATGCCCTCACAATGCCGGTTGCCCCGGCCGAAGGGCACCATGACCCGCATCCCGGGGGAAAGTGCCGGTCCGACCGGGACCCAATAGGAATAGGGCTTATCGATGGCAAACGTTGCGGCAGACACCGCGATCTTTGCTACCATACAGCCCCATCCTCCTTCTTACTCCATATATTCGTCTTTCAGGCTGGCGGTGAGCTTGCCCTCCGCCACTTCCCGGATCGCCATGGTCACAGGCTTGTCCGGCAGTTCCTCCTGGAAGGCCTCAGCCTCCACCGCGATCTGACGGGCTCTCTGAGCCACCACGTTCACCAGCAGGTAACGGCTCTCGACGTTCTTCAGCATATCTGCAACAGGGGGGTACAGCATAGTAAAGTTCCTCCAAATAAAAAAATACTGATTTAGTGAATAGTGAAAAGTGAAGAGTGAAGAGTGATGGTATCCCCTTCGGGGATGATTTGGAATGTAGGTCACCTACGCTCCGGCTCTTCTTTTATTTTTCATCGACCTTTTCGGCGATGATCTGCAGGACTTCTTCCACACAGCGGTCCAGATCGTCATTGACCACGGTATGGTCATACCAGTGCCGCTGTTCCATCTCCCACCGGGCCCGCTCCATCCGCAGAGCGATCTGCTCCTCAGAGGTGTCGCCCCGGCCCCGGAGCCTGCGCTCCAGCTCCTCCATGGAAGGAGGCATGATGAAGATCAAGGTGGCATCCGGCATCTTTTTCTTCACGTTCCCGGCACCCACCGGCTCGATGTCCAGCACCACGCTGCCATGCCGGAGCTTCTCCTCCAGCTGCTTCAGAGGGGTACCGTATCCGGCATTGGCGTGCAGGTCATATTCCAGGAACTCGTCGTTGTCCACCATCTCCCGGAAGCGTTCCATGGAGATGAAATAGTAGTGTACGCCATCCTCCTCGCCGGGTCTGGGGGCACGGGTAGTGGCCGACACGGAGAACCGCAGATCCTCCCGGACCTTCATCACCCGGCCGAGCACGGTGCCCTTCCCCACGCCGGAGGCGCCGGAGATGACGAACAGCTTCCCTTGGCTCATACCGTTTCCTCGCTTTCTTCCTGCGTCCCGGTCCACCGGGCACCCAGGATGTCCGGTGTCATGGCCGACAGGATCACATGGTCTGTATCCATCAGGATCACGGACTTGGTCTTCCGGCCGTAGGACGCGTCGATCAGCATCCCCCGGTCCCGGGCTTCCTGTACCACTCTCTTGATGGGAGCGGATTCCGGGTCCACGATCGCCAGCACACGGCTGGCGGCGATCAGGCTCCCGAATCCGATGTTTATCAGTTTCATAGCGACCTCTTTTACTCGATGTTCTGGGTCTGCTCCCGGATCTTCTCCAGCTCGGCCTTGATGTCCACCACGATCCGGGCCAGCCGGACGTCGGAGCACTTGGAGCCGATGGTGTTGGTCTCCCGGTTCATCTCCTGCAGGAGGAAGTCCAGCTTCCGGCCCACGGCACCGCCGGTGGTCAGCATGGCATCCATCTGCTTCAGGTGACTGCGCAGACGGACGGTCTCCTCGTCCACCGCCACCTTGTCGGCGAAGATCGCGGCCTCGGTGAGGATCCGGCTCTCGTCGATCGATGTATTCTCCAGCACCTCCCGAAGCTTGGCCTCCAGCCGGGCGCGGTAATCAGACACGGTCTGACCGTTCCCCTGCTCCACCTGAGCCACCAGCTCCCGGATCGTATCGCCTCTGGTCCGCAGATCGTTCTCCAGAGCCTGACCTTCGGTGGTACGCATGGCGTCATATCCCGCCAGCGCCTTGGCCACCACGGCCATCAGATCCGCCTTCAGCTGGTCCTCGTCCACCTCAGGACGCTCCAGCGTGAACACATCGGGCAGACGGGACAGGGTGGAAACGCTGATATCGTCCGCCACACCGTGATCGGTCACCATCTGCCGCATGGCAGTCAGATACCCCTGGAGCACGGTCTGGTTCAGGCTCACCCGGACCTCCTCACCGCCCTCGGAGCGGCAGGAGATGAACACATCCACCTTGCCGCGGGAGATTGTAGCCTTCACCGCCTGCTTCACCGCTTCCTCGGCGAAGGTCAGGGCTCTGGGCAGCTTAACGCCGCAGTCCAGATACCGGTTGTTGACAGAACGGACCTCCACCGTGAACTCCCGGCCGTTCACTGTCTCCACAGCACGGCCGTAGCCAGTCATACTTTTGATCACTTCAGTCATCCTTCCTCTCGGGTCCCGGCATAGCCGGTGATCGTATAAACAACTTCTCGCTTCCGGGCGACGGTCCGGTCATAGACCACCGCCGCGCCGATCCCCACAAGGAACCCCAGACCACCGCCCAGAGCCCCATGCCGGAGCACAGCGCCGATATAATATCCGATGTAGAACAGGGCCAGCGGGAGCATATACAGCATGGCCGCCGCCCCCAGCACCGGTCCTGTGGAGCCGGTGATGGTCACCAGATCCCCGACCTCCACGCCGATGGGATCGTTGACCAACAGCTCCATGGTCTGCGTGGCGGCACCACAGCCGGAGCACTTGTGACAGTCCCCGGAGCAGGCACTCTGACGCACGAGGACCGCCCGGACCGTGCCGTCCTCATGGACCTTTTTCACACGGACGATCTGTTCCATCTCAGCCCTCCGGCACCACCGGAAGCTTCGCTTCGATGGCGACATAGACCTCATAGGGCTCATTGGGAGCGCTGGGATCGGGCACCACGCCCACCTCGCTGACTCCCTCCACCACCACGGTGGCAGGGAAGTAGCCGGTCTGAGTGGCACCGCTCAGGTCCACCTCCAGCCGGATCTGACCGGCCTCCACCTTCTCCAGGATCGTCTCACGCCCCCGGATCCAGACGCCCAAAGACTGGGTACGGACCGTGTACTTCATGCCCTCGGGCAGCCCCGTGAACACGAACTGCTTCTGTCCCACGGTAAACTCCCTGACCTTCATGGGCGGAAGCTCCAGCGAAGCCTTCACTGTATCGAAGCCGGAGATGTTCCGCACGCCTTCCGGCAGCTTCACCGGGTACTCCCGGTCCGTGAAGCTCTCGTTCTCCTGACTCAGATCGATGGTACCGAGGGTGATGACCGGATCCATCCTGGAAACCACCGAGGACGGACCGCCCACGGTGATCGTCTCATACTCCATGGTGACGGACACATCCTGCGCCGTCAGTCCGCCGCCGTCGGTGACGGGGAGCACCAGCTGCAGATCCCGGACCATGAGCACCGGCACCTTGGCAAGGATCCGGTAGGGCTCCGGGGTCACGGCACTCACATCGGACACCGGCACGCCCCGACTGTCGCAGAGGATGATATTCACCCGCTCCTCCACGGACTCGGTGCGGCCTTCCATATCCACCACCACCTTGGCCATGCCG
The DNA here is from genome assembly GCA_017378975.1 of Oscillospiraceae bacterium. GTDB lineage: Bacteria > Bacillota > Clostridia > Oscillospirales > Oscillospiraceae > Faecousia. Next base: position 2,390 of record JAFNXT010000232.1, on the reverse strand, counting down.
ATCTGATCGACCACGTCCTTGGGACCGGCGATCGAAACGGAGCCATGATCGAGATGGACGTTCTGATAGTCGATGATATAGTCCTCCGGCAACGTGCCGGGCAGTTGGGTCTGGATGGGGATCTCCTTGGACGCCCACTGGGCCACCGTCAGTGTGATGGTAGCAGGCTCTCTGCCGATCACCTCGACGGCGCTGTCCCGGACATCACCGGGGAAGGATACGTCATAGCTCAGCCCCTTCTTGCCGGCCTCGGTGATCCTGGTCAGATCCGCCAGCACGGTGATATCGGAGCTTCTCAAATCGTTCAGCACGGACCGCTTGCCACTGAGCCGCAGGGTCACGGTCAGCTCCGTGTCAGAGGTGATCTTCAGGCCCCGGTCCTCAAGGACGCTCTCACCGTCGATCACCACAGGGACATTGTAAAAGGTCTGCTCGGTCTCGGTCCGCTCCACGGTGATCACATACACCCACAGGGCGAAGGCGATGACCACAGACAGCAGGATATGGAAGACTTTATTTTTCACCGTTCTTCCCTCCCTTGTCCGTTTTCTGGAGCTTCTGCTTCAACCGGAGGGCCAGGCCCTTCTGCTGTTGGGGCTCATCCTTGCAAAGCTCCGTCCGCAGGAGCCGCTCCAGCATCTGGGGTGCCAGATACCGCTTCAGCACACCGCCCACCGCCACGGAGATGGTGCCCGTCTCTTCGGACACGATCACCACCACAGCATCGGACACCTCGCTCATGCCTACGCCGGCCCGATGCCGGGTGCCAAGGTCAGCGCTGAGGGAATGGCTGGAGGACAGGGGCAAAACACAGCCCGCGGCGGCGATCTTACCGTCCCGGATGATCATGGCACCGTCATGGAGGGCCGCCTTCGGGAAGAAGATGTTCCGGATCAACTGCTCGGAGACCTGTGCCTGGATCTGGGTGCCTTTCCGGCTGAACTCCTCCAGCGTATCGCCCCGGGCGAAGACCATCAGCGCGCCCACACGCTCCCGGCTCATGATCTCACAGGCCATGACGGTCTGCTGGATGATGGAGACCATCTCCTCCTGGGGCTTCTCCACCCCGAACAGGCCCGTGAGCTTCACGTTCAAAAGATTGTCCAGCATCCGCCGGAGCTCCGGCTGATACAGCACCACGATGGCGATCAGACCGACGGCCAGCACCTGCTCCAGAAGGAAGCTCAGGGTGTGCAGCTCCAAAAAGTCGGTGATCCACGCCACCAACAGCAACAGGCCCACGGTCTTGGCCACCCGGACCGTACCGCTGGAGCGGAACAGAGGGATCAGACGGTAGATGAGGAACGCCACCACCAGGATGTCCAGATAGTCCGACCACTGCATCCGGGTCAACTGATTGAAAAAGCTCTCTACTCTGTCCACGAAAAGCGTCTCTCCCCTCCGGGCTCCTCCGGCCCCTCGCCCGGAGCCGATACCCACCCTATTATCTGTACTATTATAGCGGATAGCACCAATAATAGCAATAGTGATCGCAAAAAAATTCTCCCGCCCCCCAAACGAAAAGGAGGCGCCCACGCCGGGACGCCCCCCCTTGTTTCAGTCAAAGAACAACAACGAGAACCAGGTCACCACGTTCTCACCGTACTGGAACGCCAGCCCCATCTCTTCCAAAAGCCCCAGCAGGTTGATCCCGTGGCTCTCCACGCAGGGATGCATCCTGTCCGGGAAACGGCAGGGCATCCCATCGGCGATGGTGCACCGCTCACACCGGGCGCAGGCCTCGGTGGACAGCACATAGGGCTCTGTCCCCTGCTGACGCATCAGATCCCGGACCTGGTCTGTCAGATCCTCATGGTCGCCTCTGGTGGCGAGGGTCGCGGTCAGATCCGAGATGTCTGCCACCTCCGTGATCGTGGCGATCATCAGACACTCCCGGGACCCAAGGCATTTCTCCCGGCACTGAGCCACAGACCCTACACCGGGAGGACAGGCCCAGCTCTTGCCGTACATGGGGCACTCATGCTCACAGATCCACCGGATCCGGTCACTGAACTCCAGCTCCTCCGGCGTCATGAAATGGTATACATACAGAGGAAGCTCCGCCAACTGTTCCTCCAACAGCCCTTTATCGATCATAACAGCTCCTCCAGTATCTGCTGACAGCCCGTCAGGATGTCATCCCATGTCTGTCCGAAATCCCCGGTGTACCAGGGGTCCGCCACATCCCGGTCCAGCAGTGGCCGGATCTTCTCCGGATCCGCCGGCAGCATCCGGGCCAAAAAACGGGCATTGCTCCGGTCCATATAGTAGATCCGGTCGTAATGATGATAATCTTCCATGGTGATCTGCCGGGCCTTGTGACCCTCACAGGAAATACCATGCTTCAGAAGCTCCCGCCGGGCCGGTGGATAGACCGGGTTTCCCAACTC
>JAFNXT010000231.1 GCA_017378975.1 Oscillospiraceae bacterium | reverse complement strand
TCTTACTTCAGGCCAAAACGCTTGTTGAACCGATCAACACGTCCACCGGTATCGACCAGCTTCTGCTTGCCGGTATAGAAAGGGTGGCACTTGGAGCAGATCTCAACGCGGATGTCCTTCTTGGTGGAACCGGTCGTAAAGACGTTGCCACAGGCACAGCGGATGGTGGTCTGTTCGTACTTAGGATGGATGCCTTCTCTCATGTCGTTCACCTCTTTCTTATCAGTTAAAGGGCATAATATACCCAGCAATTTCAATCGCCCGGATATCATAACACACTTGGTTGCAGAATGCAAGCATTTTTTTCAGTTTTTTTCGCAGATCAAAAAGCCCAGTTGCCTGCCCGGAACACCGGCACCACGGAGCCGTCGGCGCAGATGGCGTCGATGTCCATGGTATCACAGCCGATCATGAAATCCTCATGGATCATGGAGTCGTTGATGCCCAGCGCCCGGCACTCGTCCAGCGTCTTCTCATGGTTGTCACGGATGGTGTCGGCGAAGCCCATGCCGATTGCCAGATGGCAGGCGGCGTTCTCATCGAAGAGGGTGTTGTAGAACAGCAGACCGCTCTCGCAAATGGGGCTCTGCTGAGGCACCAGAGCGCACTCGCCCAGATACCGCGCACCCTCGTCCATGTCAAGCAGGGTCAGAAGGAGTTCCTCCCCCACCTCGGCGTGGGCCTCCACCACCTTACCGCCTTCGAAACGCATGGAGAAGCGGTCGATCAGCTGGCCCTGATAGGACAGGGGCTTGGTGGAATACACGATGCCCTCAGCCTCGCCACGCTTGGGAGAGATGAAGCACTCCTCCGTGGGGATGTTGGGATTGAACAGGATGTCCTGACGGCTCAGCTCCGCGCCGCCGCAGAACATGGCTTCAGGGATCATCCCTACGGTCAGATCCGTGCCGTTGGCGGCCGTATAGTGGAGCTGGCGGATCTGCAGGCTGTTGAGGTAGTCGCAACGCTTGCGCAGGTCCTCATTGTGGGCCACCCATGCACCCACGGAGTCCTCCCCCACTCTGGAAGTGGAGATGATGGCCTCCCACAGCTTCTCCACCGCCTGATTTCTGGACAGGTCGGGGAACATCTTCCTGGCCCATGCCACACCGGGCACCGCGGCGATGCACCACTGCTGTTTGCCCTCCCGCTGGTCGATATAGGGCTTCAGGATGGGGTAGGACAGCTTCCGGGCTTTGGCCAGCTTGCCCATATCGATGCCCTTGAGACCATCGGGATCCTCAGAGATCAGATGCAGGCGGCAAGGCAGGGTATCGCACCAATGCTGCTGCCGCTCCTGCTGCCACTTGGGAACATCGCCCAAGGTCTTGACGGACTTATACTTGGCGTGGACCTTCTGCAAGGGCTGATAGTCCCACAGCACCGTGACCTCCCGGGCCTTGGCCTTGTAGCACTCCTCCACCACCAGCTTGACGAATTCCGGCTGATCCAGATCCGCATACACCAGCACGTCCTGCCCCTTCTGCACATTCAGGCCCATCCGCACGATCAGACGGGCGTACTCTCTCAAAACAGTCTTTTTCATGTATATCCGTACTCCTTTTCGTCAAAATCATATTGATTTTACCATATCATACCCAATTGTCAATGACTGTTGCAAGGATTTCTCTTATGGTGTATAATACAAAGAAAACGGCACCAGACCAACGCCCCACGTCTTCATCGAATGCAAAATGCAAAATGCATAATGCATAATGAAGAATTATGGTATCCCCTTCGGGGATAGATTTTTGATCATCCCCGAAGGGGATACCTCAATCATGCATTCTGCATTATTCATTCATTGATCACGTTAGCGTTGCTCTGTACCTCCCAAAAAGGCGGTATCACTATGCTCACCAAAGAACAGTTCCACGAAAAGATCGCCCATGGTCTCCGTTTTCTGGACGGTGCCACCGGCTCCAACCTGCAGAAGGTCGGCATGCCCAGAGGATGCTGTACCGAGGAATGGATCCTCAGCCACCCCGATGCCCTGACGGATCTCCAGCGCCGCTATGTGGATGCCGGTTCCCAGATCATCCTTGCCCCCACCTTCCAGGCCCAGCCCATCCCTCTGGAGCGGGTGGGTCTGGCGGACCGGACCGAGGAGCTCAACGCCCAACTGGTACAGCTCAGCCGCTCCGTATCCTCCGACGTACTGGTGGCAGGTGACCTGACCACCCTCGCCACTTTCCTCGACAGCTTCGACGAAGCGAATTTCGACCTGATGGTGGACCAGTACCGCCGCCAGATCCGTGGCCTGATCGATGGAGGCGCTGATATTTTGGCCGCCGAGACCCTGATGTATCCGCTGGAAGCCGAAGCGATCCTCACCGCCGCAGAGCTGGAGGGTGCCGGTGCGGTCCTGTACACCTTCACCATGCAGCCCGATGGCTCCCTGTTCTCCGGTCGTGATGCCGGAAAGGTCCTTCGGGAGCTGGAGGAGTCCGGTGCCGCCGCCGTGGGCTTCAACTGCGTGGCGGCGGACATGATGACCCCGTATCTCATCAGCAAGCTTCGCCGGGACGTGAAGGGCCCCCTGATCTGCAAGCCCAACGCCGGCATCCCGGTGATCGACCCGGACCAGACCGTCCGCTACCCCATGTCCCCGGACGAATTCGCCGGCATCATGGCCCAGTGCCGCCAAAACGGCGCCAGCCTGCTGGGCGGCTGTTGCGGCACCGCCCCGGAGTTCATCGCCAAGCTGAAGGAGACGCTGGCATGACGAAGGAGCAGATTTTAGCCTGCCTGCCCCCGGACCATCCATGGGCATCCACCGTCGAATATCACGAGACCATCGACTCCACCAACCTCCGGGCGAAAACGCTGGCCGCCGCCGGAGCCCCTCAGGGCACCGTGGTGATCGCCGACGGCCAGACCGCGGGCCGTGGCAGACTGGGGCGGACGTTCGCCTCCCCTGCCGGTGAAGGTATCTATCTGAGCCTGATCCTGCGTCCCCAATGTCCCCCGGCCCAGCTCATGCACCTGACCTGCGCCACCGCCGTGGCGGCCTGTGATGGGATCTGGGAAACCACCGGCTACCGGCCCCAGATCAAATGGATCAACGATCTGGTGGGCGGCAACAAAAAGCTTGCCGGGATCCTGACGGAGCTGTCTCTGGACCCCATCGGGAACGTGGCATGGGCCGTGGTGGGCATCGGCATCAACTGCGACCAGACCGCCTTCCCGGAAGAACTCCGGGACATCGCCTGTTCCCTCTCCATGGTCGCCGGACAGCATATCGACC
>JAFNXT010000230.1 GCA_017378975.1 Oscillospiraceae bacterium | reverse complement strand
TGGGGGAGAAGCTGAATTATTCGGATAAATCCGTGTCCAAGTGGGAGCGTGCCGAGTCGATCCCCGACGTGGCCGTCCTGAAGCAGTTGGCGGACCTGTTCGGCGTGAAGCTGGACGACCTGCTCCGTGAGGAGCCGGAGCATGCCGCACCGGTCCCGCCCACCCGGACGGACCACCGGCGCAACCACCGGGTGATCACCATGCTCAGTATCCTGCTGGTGTGGTTCGTTGCCACGCTGGTGTATGTGCTGATCGATGTGATCGTCCCGGGCACACGGCATCTCTGGTTGGCGTTCCTCTACGGTATGCCGGTGAGCATGATCGTATGGCTGGTGTTCAACTCCATCTGGTCCTGCCGCCGCAGGAACTATCTGATCATCTCCTTGCTGAGCTGGTCCGTCCTGATCAGTGTGGCGGTGAGCCTTCAGGTCTTCGGGATCCGGGCATGGCAGATCTTACTGCTGGGGATCCCCGGTCAGGTGATCATCTATATGTGGTCCAGATTACGATATCATGAGAGCTGATGCTGCAGGGTCCGGTCTTTTGACCGGGCCCTGCTTTTGTTATAGTCAGATCGCACATAAAATCTGCACGATTTTCTCTATGTATAACGAAGAATAATAGTGCAATTTGTAGAAAGACGTGGTAGTATAAGGATGTGATATCAGTACGATCAAGGAGGGACCCCTGATGCTTGACAAATCGTATTACGAAAAGACCGACGAGATCATCGAGCGCTATGGCAAAAAACCCGGTTCACTGATCCCCGTCATGCAGGACATCCAGGCGGAGTATCGGTATCTCCCGGCGGAGCTTCTGACCTATGTGGCGGCTCAAATCGGGATCACCGAGACGAAGGCCTGGTCCGTGGCGACCTTCTATGAGAATTTCTCCTTCGAAGCCAAGGGGAAGTACGTGATCAAGGTCTGCGACGGCACCGCCTGTCATGTGCGGCATTCTACCCCGGTGCTGGAGGCTCTGTGGAAGGAGCTGGGGCTCAGCAAAAAGAAGCACACCACCGACGACATGATGTTCACCGTGGAGACCGTCTCCTGTCTGGGTGCCTGCGGACTGGCTCCCACCATGATGGTCAATGAGCAGGTATACCCTGCCATGACCCCGGAGAAGGCTCTGGAGCTGATCGCGCAGTTGAGGAGGGATGGCTGATGATCAGGACGATGGAACAGCTGGAACAGGCCCGTTCCGCCGCCAAGGCGGCCTTGCAGGGCTATGGGTGCCGGATCCTGGTATGCTCCGGCACCGGATGCATCGCTACCGGCTCCAACAAGATCTACGAGATCTTCAGCAAGCTGGTGCAGGACACGCCCGGCGTGGAGCTGGTGTTCTCTCCCTGTGGCGGTGACCATGACGGTCAGGCCGTGGGCGTGAAGAAGACCGGCTGTCAGGGCCTGTGTGAGCTTGGTCCGCTGGTGCGGATCACCAAGGGCGACCGGGTGATCCAGTATGTGAAGGTCCAGCCCGAGGACTGCGCCCAGATCCTGGAGCAGTCCGTCCTTGGGGACGAGACGATCGAGCGGCTCCTGTATCATAAGGGGGATACGGCTTATGCCAGCCCTGACCAGATCCCCTTCATCGCCAAGCAGACCCGGATCGTGCTGGAGAACTGCGGCAGATTCGATGCGGAGTCGCTGGATGAGTATCTGGCCGCCGGTGGCTTCCAGGCTTTGCGGAAAGCCATCGAGATGGGCCGGGACGAAGTGATCGCCGAGGTGGACGCTTCCGGCCTCCGTGGCCGTGGCGGCGGCGGCTTCCCCACGGGACGGAAATGGCGGCAGGTGGCCCGTCAGAAGGAGCAGGTCCGTTATGTGGTCTGCAACGGTGACGAGGGCGACCCCGGTGCCTTCATGGATGGCTCCGTCATGGAGGGCGACCCCTTCAAGCTGATCGAGGGCATGATGATCGCGGGCTACGCCGTGAAGGCGGAGAACGGTTACATCTATGTCCGTGCCGAATACCCCATGTCCGTGGCCCGGCTCCGGAACGCCATCACGCTTCTGGAGGAGCGGGGGCTTCTGGGCGATGGGATCCTGGGCACTGATTTCAATTTCCGTCTGCATATCAACCGGGGCGCCGGTGCTTTCGTCTGTGGCGAGGGCTCCGCCCTGACGGCTTCCATCGAGGGCAACCGTGGCATGCCCCGTACCAAGCCCCCCAGAACGGTGGAGAAGGGTCTGTGGGAGAAGCCCACGGTCCTCAACAACGTGGAGACCTATGCCAACGTGCCCAAGATCATCCTGGAGGGAGCCCAGTGGTTCCGCTCCATCGGCACGGCAGGATCCCCCGGCTGTAAGACCTTCTCTCTCACCGGTGCCATCGAGAACACCGGCCTGATCGAGGTGCCCATGGGCTCTACCCTGCGGCAGATCATCTTCGATATCGGCGGCGGTCTGAAAAACGGCGCGCAGTTCAAGGCGGTCCAGATCGGCGGCCCCTCCGGCGGCTGTCTGACCGAGAAGCATCTGGACGAGCCTTTGGATTTCGACTCCGTGAAAAAGTTCGATGCCATCGTAGGCTCCGGCGGCATGGTGGTCATGAGCCAGGATACCTGTATGGTGGAGGTGGCCCGGTTCTTCATGTCCTTCACCCAGAGAGAGTCCTGCGGTAAATGTACGCCTTGTCGGGAGGGTACCAAGCGGATGCTGGAGATCCTGGAGCGGATCGTGAACGGGCAGGGCAAGCTGGAGGATCTGGACACGCTGGAGGAGCTGGCGACCATGATCCAGACCATGGCCCTGTGCGGCCTCGGAAAGTCTGCCCCCTTGCCGGTGATCTCCACCCTGAAGACCTTCCGGGAGGAATATGTGGAGCATATCGTGGACAAGCGTTGCCGTGCCAAGACCTGTACGGCGCTGCGCCGGTATGTGATCAATCCCGAATTCTGCAAAGGCTGCTCCAAGTGCGCCCGGAATTGCCCGGTCAACGCGATCTACGGTGTGGTCAAAAAGCCCTATACCATCGACTCGGATAAGTGCATCAAGTGCGGTGCCTGTAAGGACAACTGCGCCTTCGATGCGATCTTTGTCGAAGCATAAGGAGGGGGAACCATGGGAATCATTACGATCAACGGTAAAAGATATGAATTCACCGATGAGAAAAATATCCTGACGATCATCCGCAAAGCCGGTATCGAGGTCCCGACTCTGTGCTACCAGCCGGAGCTCAGCGTGTTCGGTGCCTGCCGGTTGTGTACGGTAGAGGATGACCGGGGCCGGTGCTTCGCTTCCTGCTCGGAGGAGCCCAGAGATGGCATGGTGATCTATACCCACACCGAGCGTCTTCGCAAGCACCGTAAGCTGATCGTGGAGCTGTTGCTGGCGGCCCATTGCCGGGATTGCACCACCTGTGACAAGCACGGCAAATGCACCCTCCAGAAGCTGGCCTACCAGCTTGGCGTGAACAAGGTCCGCTTCGATGACCACCGGGAGCAGAGGGCTGTGGATTTCTCCTCTCCGGCACTGGTGCGTGATCCCAATAAGTGCATCCTGTGCGGCAACTGTGTCCGGGTGTGCTCCGAGATCCAGGGCATCGGTGTGCTGGGCTTTGCCCACCGGGGCACGGATGCCACGGTGACGCCGGCCTTCGACAAGGCCATGATCGCTACCGACTGTGTCAGCTGTGGACAGTGCCGTGTGGTCTGTCCCACCGGCGCGCTGACCATCCGCCATAACACCACTGACGTCTGGCAGGCGATCGGCGATCCCGATACCCGGGTGGTGGCCCAGATCGCGCCGGCGGTCCGTGTGGCGGTGGGTGAGGCCTTCGGTCTGCCCAGAGGGGAGAATTCCATGGGCAAGATCGTGGCGGCTCTGCATCGCATGGGCTTCGACGAGGTGTTCGATACCACCTATACGGCCGACCTGACCATCATGGAGGAGTCCGCGGAGTTCCTGGACCGGGTGGGCAAGGGCGAGAAGCTCCCGCTGCTCACCTCCTGCTGTCCGGCATGGGTCAAGTTCGTGGAGAACGAGTATCCGGAGTTCAAGCCGAACATCTCCACCTGCCGCTCTCCCCAGCAGATGTTCTCTGCCATTTTGAAGGACTACTATCGGGATGAGGCCAATGCCAAGGGTAAAAAGACCTTCGTGGTCTCGGTCATGCCCTGTACCGCCAAGAAGATGGAGGCACAGCGGAAGGAGTCCTACACCCACGGGCAGAAGGATACGGATATCGTGCTGACGACCCACGAGCTGATCCGGATGATCGATGCCCACGGTATCGATTTCGAGACCATGCCCAGCGAAGCCTGTGATATGCCCTTTGGCATCGGCTCCGGCGGCGGTGTGATCTTCGGTGCCACCGGCGGCGTCACCGAGGCGGTCCTGCGCCGGCTGACGGAGGGGCACGACAGTGCCACGCTGGCGGCGATCGCGGAGTGCGGCGTCCGTGGTCCGGAGGGCATCAGGGAGTTCACCGTCCCCTATCAGGGCATCGATGTGAAGATCTGCGTGGCTTCGGGACTTGCCAACGCCCGGAAGGTGCTGGAGTCCGTCAAGTCGGGGCAGAAGGAGTACCATTTCATCGAGGTCATGGCCTGCCCCGGCGGATGCGTCATGGGTGGCGGTCAGCCGGTGGGTAGCACCAAGGCAGTCTGTGCGGAGGCCCGGACCCGTGGCCTGTATGCCGCTGACGGTGATATGGCGATCAAAAAGTCCGACGAGAATCCCCTGATGGACCTGTTCTACAACGGTTTCTTCAAGGGCAAGGCCCATGAGCTGTTGCATAACCACGAATAAGATATGAGATGATGAAGAACGGGACCGCCCAAGGGCGGTCCCGTTACAGCATATGTGTGTCATATCATCCCGAATACGATGTAGCCCACGGTGTTGATGCCTAAGTTGGCGCACAGGTGGACCAGCCATGAGACGTAGATGTTGCCGCTTTTCTCGTTGAGGAAGTCCAGCGCACACCCTGCGGCGAAGAGGGCGGCGGTGGCCAGGAGGACGATCGGCAGGGCGCTCCCGGTGAACATCCCCAGATGGTACACCGCGAAGGTCAGGGCGCTGAAGCAGTAGGCGAAGGCCCGGCCGGTGTGGCGTTTCAGGGTGATGAAGGCGAAGCCACGGAAGAGGATCTCCTCCAGCAGGGAGTTGACGAAGCAGATGTACAGGGAGACCCACAGGAAATCGTCCCGGTCCACACCGCTGTTGGCGGTAAGCGTCAGGGCAAGCTGGTCGATCCCCAGAGGCTCGCGCAGGAGGAAGTAGCCACCCAGGATCAGGGCCAGCACCCCGAGCCCCAGACCGCCCGCGATCAGCAGATCCCGAGGCCGGGGGCGGAACAGGGACAGAAGGTCCTTCCCGGCGGCTTTGTCCAGAAGCAGATAGCCTGCCGGAGCCCCCAGGAACAGGAAGATCTTGATGGCGGATTTCACGGCATACCCCGGCTGGAGCACCCCGTCCACCAGCCCCATGATCAGAGCGCAGAGGGCGACGGTGAGGAGGATATAGTTATGTTTCAGTTTCAGCGTCATGATACATCTCCGAAATGATGCAGGATGAAGGATGCAAAATGCATGATCGAGGTGTCCCTTCGGGACATATTTGCGATCATCTGTGGAGCGGACACGATGATCCCGTATTTCCAATGATATCATACGGTCGTGGAAAAGTCCAGCTTGTGGGTGGTTGCGTTTTTGGGGCGATCGGGGTATCATAGAGGAGAAGGAGTTGATTAAGAATGATCGAACAAGTGAAAGCCCGGCTTCGTCAGCTGGATGAGATCGCCCCGGGGGCGATCGGGTCTATGCTTCGTCTGGAGGCGGTGGACTATGAAGAGGATACGGGGGTCTATATCCTGCGGGCCAAGACGGAACGTTGGATGCGTAATGCCCATGGGACCCTCCATGGAGGTATATGCAACACCATCGCCGATCAGGCCATGGGTACCGTGGCCTATGGCTACCGGCCCGGGGACGGGATCGCCCCCACCATCACCATGCAGACGGATTTCCACCGGCCTTTGATCCCGGGGGAGGATGTGATCTGCCGGGTGCGGATGGTGTCGGTGACCCGGACGCTCCTGCGGGCGGCGGCGGAGCTGTACCGGGAGAGCGCCCCGGGGAAGCTGTGCGTCAGCGCCATCGCCACCTTTTTCTATGTGGATCCGGACAGGGATCGCTGAAGCGTCCCACGCTTGACCCGGTCACGCTCCCTCCGGCCATGTGAGCCACCTCCCTCGCCGGAGGGAGGTGTGGGGCGTTGGGTGTTCTTGAGGTGTGGATGTTTGTTTTTCGCACAGGAAAAACCCCGAAGACAGGGCAGAAATTGGTGGATTTGTTGTTTTTACGCCTTGAATTCAAGGCGCGGATGTGGTATGATATTTTCGCATCGGTATGGGGGCAGTATGTCCGTCCGCCGGTGTAATGGACCAGCAAGGAGGAGCGATATGCCTCATACGATCGCGGTCGCCGGTAAGGGCGGCGTAGGCAAGACCACTACCTGTGGCATGATCATCGACTACCTGTGCGCCAAGGGTGATGGCCCGGTGCTGGTGGTGGATGCGGATGCCAATGCGAATTTGAATGAAGTGCTGGGCGTGGAGCCGGAGACCTCTCTGGGTCAGATCCGTGAGGAGATGGCGCAGGCGGAGCTGAAGGGCACCGTCCCCAAAAGCATGACCAAGGCTGATTACGCCGAGATGAAGTTCTCTCAGGCTCTGATCGAAGAGGACGATTTCGATATGCTGATCATGGGCCGTACGCAGGGCGAGGGCTGTTACTGCTTCGTCAATGGGATGCTCAAGCGGCAGATGGATAAGTATGTGCCCAACTACGCCTATGTGGTCATGGACAACGAGGCGGGCCTCGAGCACGTGGCCAGAGGCACCCTGCCTCATGTGGATACCATGCTCCTGATCTCCGACTGTTCCCGTCGGGGCATCCAGGCGGCGGCCCGGCTGGCAGAGATGGTCCGGGATATGGAGCTGAAGCCCGGCAAGATGGGGCTGATCGTGAACCGGGCCCCCGGCGGCGTGCTGGACGAGGGCATCAAGTCCGAGATCGGGAAGTACGGCCTGACGCTCTTCGGTGTCCTGCCCCATGACGAGGCGGTGTACCGCTGTGACTGCGAGGGCGAGCCTTCTTCCAAGCTCCCCGACACCGCACCCATGAAAGCGGCCCTGAAAAGCGTGATGCACAGCATCGGGCTATAAAAACGTAGATAATGATATGAGATACGAGATATGAGATACGAGATATCCATATCTTATATCTCGTATCTCATATCTCATATCTTAAAAAACTAAATTTATCAAGGGGGATAACAACAATGTCTTTCGTTCCCAAGACGGCAGCCTACAGCGGCAAGATCAACGCCGTGACGCTGGGCACCGGTGATGCTGCGATCGTCATCGGCGGCCAGAACGTGCTGCCCTTCTACACCTTCGATGCTCCCATCGAGAACGCACCGAAGATCGGTGTGGAGGTCTCCGATCTGGCCTGCCAGTGGAATTGGCCCGGTCTGACCGACTTCTATGCCGGTTGCACCACCATGGCTGAGTACGCCAAGCGTGCCGAGTCCATGGAGGGCTGTGACTTCATCTGCCTGAACTTCGTGGGCGCCGATCCCAACGGTGAGAACCGCTCCGTTGCCGACTGCGTCGCCGATGCCAAGGCTGTGGCTGAGGTCGTCACCAAGCCCATCGTGGTCATGGGCTGCAAGAACATCGAGAAGGATGGCGAGCTGCTGGCCGCCATCGCTGAGGCTCTGAGCGGCAAGAACGTGCTGTGCATGTCTGCCAAGAACGAGAACTACAAGACCGTGGGCGCTTCCGTCGCTCTGGCCAACGGCCAGAAGCTGGGCGCTGAGACCGCTGATGACATCAACCTGGCAAAGCAGCTGAACATCATGCTGAAGAAGGATGCCAACGTTGCTGCTGAGTCCATCGTTATGGATATCGGTACCGCAGCTGTCGGCTACGGCTACGAGTACGCAGCTTCCACCTTCGACCGCATCCGTCTGGCCGCTCTGGCACAGGGCGACGCAGATCTGCAGATGCCCATCCTGGCAGTTGCTTCTGTGGACGCATGGGGTGTCAAGGAATCCACCGCTTCCGAAGAAGACGAGCCCGCATGGGGCAGCCAGGAAGAGCGTGCCATCAAC
>JAFNXT010000229.1 GCA_017378975.1 Oscillospiraceae bacterium | reverse complement strand
TGAGGACCACCGGTCCGGCCTGACGAAACATCGGGGCCCCCTCGTCAGAGGGGGCCCATGGGGTCACTGCATATTCTGCTCGTAGGACTCGATCATCTTCTTGACCATCTGGCCGCCCACGGAGCCGGCCTCGCGGCTGGTCAGGTGGCCGTTATAACCGTTGGTCAGGTTGACGCCGACCTCCTGAGCGGCCTGCATTTTGAAACGGTCCATTGCCTCACGGGCCTGGGGGATGTTGATCTGGTTGTTGTTAGAATTGCTCATAATGCTCTCTCCTTTTGACGTTTTCCGGAAAGCTAAGGCGCTTTCCATGGGAAAACGTCTTTTTTCTTTCCGCAAGGGTAGTTTGACCAAGACGAGGAGCTTGTATGAATGGGGACTGGCGGAAAGGGTGGGAATGATTTCTTTTTTGATCAGCTTTTGTGGACCGGCTCTGTTTTATCATGGGATCTGGGGGCTGGACTTTTTGAGCGATCGTTGGTATCATATCTCATATCGACAGATGGGGAGGTCCCGGGATGAAAGAGAAAAATAAGGTCCTGATGGGGCGCTTTTTGCGGGTGATGGTGCCGCTGGTATTGCTGGCGGCGATGATCATCGGCAATTCTTTGGTGGAGAAGGATGACCGGAGCGCGGATACCAGCTCGGTGTATTGCAAGGCTACGGTGGTGGAGGTGCTGATCGACCAGACCGGAGGTCAGGAGTTCGTCGGCAACCAGAAGGTGAAGGCCGCCATCACCAGCGGTGAGTACAAGGGATATAGCTGTGAGCTGGACAACCCCAACACCTATCAGATCGGTGCCTTCTGTACGGAGGGGACCCGGATCGTGGCGTTGGTGCGGAAGAATGCCGACGGCGCGCTGGTGGGCTCGGTGTACAACTATGACCGGACCGGTATGGTGGTCCTGCTTCTGGGGCTCTTTGCCGGTATCCTGCTTCTGGTGGGCGGCTGGAAGGGGGCGGCGGCGTTGTATGCGCTGGTGTTCACCTTCGCCTGTGTGCTGTGCGTCTATGTGCCGCTTCTGTACTGCGGAGTCAACGGCATCCTGTCCGCGATCTTGACGGCGGTGGTGATCCTGGCGGTGTCGATCTACATCATCAACGGATGGTCCGTCAAGACTGTCTGTGCGATCATCGGTACCACGCTGGGCGTTACGATCTCCGGCGTGCTGGCCATGATCGTGGGCGACCTCGGCGCTCTCACCGGCTTCCACATGGATGACGTGGAGGCCATGATGGGCATGCGTCGGGATATCGACATCAGGAACCTGCTGTATGCCGGGATCCTGATCTCCTCTCTGGGTGCGGTGATGGACGTGAGCGTGTCCATCGTAGCCGCCATGCAGGAGATCCGGGAGAAGGCCCCCAGACTCAGCAGTGCGGAGCTTTTCGCTTCCGGTATGCGGGTGGGCCATGACATGATGGGCACCATGTCCAACACCCTGATCCTGGCTTACGCCGGATCTGCCACCACGGTGCTTTTGTACACCTGCGGCATGCCCTTCCTGAAGATCATGAGCTACAATTCCATCATGATCGAGGTCCTGTGCGGTCTGTGCGGCACGATCGGTGTGATCCTGTCGGTGCCGATCCAGGCCGGTATCACGGCGCTGATCCTCCAGCCTCAGGAGAAGAAAAAGAAATAAAGCATCCCACAAAAAAATGTCATCGCGAGGAGGGGCATCAGCCCCCACGTGGCGGTCTTCCCGATCATCAGAAAGGGAGGAGATCGCCACGGGCCTGTGGCCCTCGCGATGACATTCTATTTATTTAGAATTTGGGAGTTTTGGCGAGGCTCGTGGCGATCTCCTCGTCGGAGGGGATGTAGTCGCCCATCTGGCCGTCGTTGAAGCGCTGGTAGGCGTACATATCGAAGTAGCCGGTGCCGGTGAGGCCGAAGACGATGGTCTTCTCCTCGCCGGTCTCCTTGCACTTCAGGGCCTCGTCGATCGCCACACGGATGGCGTGACTGCTCTCGGGGGCAGGGAGGATGCCCTCCACCTTGGCGAATTCCTGCGCGGCGGCGAAGACGCTGGTCTGCTCCACGGTCCGGGCCTCCATGAGACCGTCGTGGTAAAGCTGGGACACCACGCTGCTCATGCCGTGGTAGCGAAGGCCGCCGGCGTGGCTGGAGGCCGGGATGAAGCCGGAGCCCAGGGTGTACATCTTCTGCAGGGGGCAGATCTTGCCGGTGTCGCAGTAGTCGTAGACATAGCTGCCACGGGTCAGGCTGGGGCAGGAGGCAGGCTCCACGGCGATCAGCTTGTAGTTTGCTTCGCCACGGAGCATCTCGCCGGCGAAGGGGGAGACCAGACCGCCCAGATTGGAGCCGCCGCCGGCACAGCCGATGATGATGTCGGCTTTGATATCGTACTTGTCCAGCGCCGCCTTGGTCTCAAGACCGATGATCGACTGGTGCAGGAGCACCTGATTCATGACGGAGCCCAGCACATAGCGGTAGCCGGGATCGTTGGAGGCCGCTTCCACAGCTTCGGAGATGGCACAGCCCAGACTGCCGGTGGTGCCGGGGAACTCGGCGTTGATCCGGCGGCCCACTTCCGTCTCCATGGAGGGGGAGGGGGTCACGTTGGCGCCGTAGGTCCGCATGACCTCCCGGCGGAAGGGCTTCTGCTCGTAGGAGCACTTGACCATGTAGACCTTGCAATCAAGATCCAGATAAGCGCAGGCCATGGACAGGGCCGTGCCCCACTGACCGGCGCCGGTCTCGGTGGTGACGCCCTTCAGGCCCTGCTGTTTGGCGTAGTAGGCCTGCGCAATGGCGGAGTTGAGCTTATGGGAGCCGGAGGTGTTGTTGCCCTCGAACTTATAGTAGATCTTGGCAGGGGTGCCCAGCTTCTTCTCCAGACAGTAGGCCCGGACCAGAGGGGCGGGGCGGTACATCTTATAGAAATCAAGGATCTCCTGCGGGATCGGGATGTAGGGGGTGGTATCGTCCAGCTCCTGCTTGGCCAGCTCCTCACAGAAGACCTTGGACAGGGCTTCCAGCGTGATCGGCTCCATGGTGGCAGGATCGATCAGGGGCGCGGGCTTGTTCTTCATATCGGCACGGACGTTGTACCATGCTTTGGGCATCTCATCTTCTTCCAGATAGATCTTATAGGGGATGGGTTTGTTGGACATGATGTTTTCCTCCTTGTTCTGGCAGGGGACAAAAAAAGCGCTTCCGTCCCGCACATAAAGATGCTGGGACAGGAGCGGATAAAGCGTTCCTGCGGTGCCACCCGGCTTGGCGCTGTGCGCCCACTTATGCGTACCATCATACGCTGGCTTTGTTGACGGAGTGCCGACTCCGGCTCACCTACTTGCTTCGGCTCGCCCTCGGATGCCCATTCGGTATGCCCCTGCGATGCCGCACTCACACCACCGGCGGCTCTCTGAGATCTTGGGTACATACGTACTTACACATCTTCAACGGTTTCCACCATTAAAGCACATTTGTCCATGAAAGTCAAGAGGGGAGAAGGAAAAAACGTGTGGTACCGGCAGGGAGGGGTGCAAGATACGAGATATGAGATATGAGATACGAGATATGAGATACGAGATATCCGTAGGACAGGGGATAGTCCTGTGTCTT
>JAFNXT010000228.1 GCA_017378975.1 Oscillospiraceae bacterium | reverse complement strand
CCCTTGTTGACAGGGTCGGCGGTGAAGGTCTTGGAGCCGGAGCTCTCCTTGTCCCAGAACCACACGTCCCAGCCGGTATACTTGCCGTCAGCACGGGTATAGTGGATCACCACATCGATTTTGCCGGTGTTCTCGGTCTTGTCGTCAGAGGAGACCACCACGACGGAGTTGCCGTCGAAGCCGCCCACTCTGCCGTTGCCGGGATCGGTGATCCACTCGCCATCCACGATGAATTTGTACTCATGGACACCGGGCTCCAGGGTCAGGGTGGTGGAGAAGACACCGCCGGACTTGGTCATCTTTTTGGCGGTCTGGCTCCAGTTGTTGAAGGAACCGGCCAGATACACGCTGGTGCCGGAGCCGGCGTAACGGAAGGTGACGCTCTTGCCGTTGACCTCGGGGCTGACCTTCAGGGTGCTCAGGGAGGTGGAAACGGTGCAGTCATACTTGCCGTCAGCGTTGGGGGTGGTGCTGGGCTTCACCCAAATCTCCTTGGAGGAGGACAGGGTGGAGTAGCTCACCAGACAGTCAGCGGTCTGACCGTCAGCGTAGTTGTGGAAGATGATGCCCAGCTTTTCGCCGGACTTGGGGGTGTAGGGGATGGTGACGGTGTTGTAGCCGTTGGCGTCTTTGTTGACCACGGCACCGGGCCAGCTATAGCCGGACAGGGCGGTAGTGGCACCGTTCTTGTCCACCCAGAAGTAGCCCATGACGGCGTTCCAGCCCAGGGTATCCACCAGATGGACGGTGATGCCGTCGGTGACGGTCTCGCCGGAGCCGGTGGTGTAGCCGCAGACGGTACACTTGGTGCCCACCATGGTGTGACCGGTGGCGGAGATGGTGGAGGTGTAGCTGTCGCCGCACTTGGAGCAGGTGTAGGTCCGCACGCCGGTGGCGGTGCAGGTGGCGGCGGTGGTGACCTTGCTGGTATAGCTGTGCTCACAAGCGTTGGTGGTGTAGCTCAGGGTCAGACTGCCGTTGCTGTTGGTGGTCAGGGTGAAGTAGACCTCCACGTTGCCGGGGACGAACATCTTCTCGGTGGCTCCGGTGGAGACATCGTAGAGATTGCCGCTGGAAGTCTCGATGTAGCTCTTGGCCATGTACCAGTTGGCATTGTTGGAGGTCTTCACTGCCACATAGCTGTCGCTGGTGAAGGTGGCGGTGAGCTTGCCATCCACGAACTTGTAGATGCCCATGTTGTTCTCGTCCTCTTCGCAGGCGTAGTTGGCGCCGTTGATGAAGCCGAAGAGGTAGTAGTCACGGGTGGTGGAGTACGTGCTCCAGCTGCCGTTGCCTGCCCAGTCGCCGCTGTTCAGCGTCCAGCAGTTCTTGCCGTCGGTGGGGACGGTCAGATCGGGGGTCTGGTCCCACTTGTTGTCCCAGTTATTGGCGGTGGTGCCTGCTGCCATGCGACAGAAGATCACCGAGGGGTAGCCGGAGGGGACAGCGGCTTCGTAATAGCCGTCGCCGTCACCGTCGGTCATACTGACCCAGGTGTCGCCGGAGCCGTTGAAGAAGTAAGCCGCGAAGCGCGCGTTGTCCGCAAGCCACTCGCCGTTGGGCTTGAGGTACAGCGTGCCGGGGGTCGCCGCGAAGACCGCGGCGGGTATCAGGCTGATGACCATACAGGCCACCAGCAGGATACTGAGGAATTTGCTGATCCTGCTTGACATGATATTGCCTCCTTGTGATATGGGGTGTTTTTTTGCCGCGGATGCGACATCGTAACGTGTCTATCATACCATTTTTCGAAAGAAAAGTCCACCGGAATAAGTGATGAAACCCTGCTGTCTGAGGGAAATCCGAAGATATCGTCAAAAAGCACAAATGAGCAAGTGTGATCTTGTGGAGAATGATGGATCCGTTTTGCGCCGCCGTTCCGGGGCGTGGAGGAGGATCGGATGTGACGCGTTCGCTTTTTGTATATATAAGGTGGCACAATGGCTTGATTATTTTGAAAAGTGTGGTATCATTAGTATGTATTACTATGCGACTGCGTGCGCTATTGGATGATAAGGAGTATGAAATGATCACTGTCAGTAATCTTGGTATGCAATTCGGCGGTCAGTGGCTGTTCCAGCATGTGGACCTGCAGTTCCTGCCCGGTAACTGCTATGGCATCATCGGTGCCAACGGCGCCGGTAAGTCCACCTTCCTGCGGATCCTCACCGGGGAGCTGGAGTCCACCACCGGCAACATCAGCGTGGATGCGGACAAGCGTGTGTCCGTGCTGAAGCAGGATCAGAACGCCTACGACGAGTACACCATCATGGATACCGTCATCATGGGCAACCAGCATCTTTACGATG